>NZ_CAXQBM010000008.1:0-55735 GCF_964222115.1 Alteriqipengyuania sp. | reverse complement strand
GCCCGTTCTTGGCAAGCCCTTCGACCACGCGGGCGATCAGTTCGCCGATCTTGGTGAACTCCGCCGTACCGAACCCGCGCGTGGTGCCCGCCGGACTCCCGAGACGCAGTCCACTGGTAACGAAGGGGCTGCGCGTGTCGAACGGAATGCCGTTTTTGTTGCAGGTGAGGTAGGCGCGATCGAGGCCCTTTTCCGCATCCTTGCCGGTCACGTCCTTCCCAGACAGGTCAACCAGCATCGAATGATTGTCCGTCCCGCCCGAAACGATCCGCAGGCCGTTGTCATCGAGGCTGGCGGCGAGGGCACGCGCATTCTCGACCACGCGGGTGGCGTAGTCGGCAAAGTCGGGACGCAGTGCCTCGCGGAAGGCAACCGCCTTCGCCGCGACGATGTGCATCAGCGGGCCGCCCTGAAGGCCGGGAAACACCGCCATGTTGAGCGGCTTGGTGTACTTCTCGTCATTCCACAGGATCACGCCGGAACGCGGCCCTCTCAACGACTTATGCGTTGTAGTTGTCACGATGTCGCAATGCGGGAAGGGCGAGGGGTGGGCACCGCCTGCCACCAAGCCAGAGATATGGCTCATGTCGCACAGCAGGATCGCGCCCACTTCGTCGGCAATCTTGCGGAATGCCGCAAAGTCCCACACGCGCGAATAGGCGGTGCCGCCGCAGATAATCAGCTTGGGCTTGTGTTCGCGCGCCGTGGCCGCGACCGCGTCCATGTCGATCAGCTCATCATTCTGTCGGACACCATAGGCGACCGGATTGAACCACTTGCCGCTCATGTTGACCGGCGATCCGTGGGTGAGGTGCCCGCCCGAATTGAGATCGAGCCCCATGAAGGTGTCGCCCGGCTGCAGCAACGCAAGGAACACAGCCTGGTTCATCTGCGATCCGCTGTTGGGCTGCACATTGGCGAATTCGCAGCCGAACAGCTCCTTCGCGCGGTCGATAGCCAGCGTCTCGATCACGTCGGCATATTCGCAGCCGCCATAGTAGCGTTTGCCGGGATAGCCCTCTGCATACTTGTTGGTGAAGACGCTGCCCGCAGCCTCCAGCACTGCGCTCGACGCGATATTCTCGGACGCGATCAGCTCGATCTTGTTGCGCTGGCGGCCCAGTTCGCTGTCGATTGCGGCGGCGATTTCGGGGTCCGCATCGGCCAGGCTGTCGTGCCAGAAGCGGGCCATCGGGTCGCGAGTCTGTGCTTCGGGTGCAGTCATCGTTGCCATCGGTCTATGCGCTTTCGGTGACGGGTGGGTGAGAGAGCTTGTCGATACGGCGCTGGTGGCGTGACTGTGAGTCATTGGCGCCCGCGAAGTCGGTATCGAGAAAGGCGGTGACGCAGGCCCTTGCCTGCTCAATCCCGATCAGGCGCGCGCCCATGGCAATGACATTCGCATCATTATGTTCGCGGCTCAGCTGTGCGGAAAGCACTTCGGAAACCAGTGCGCAGCGCACATCGGGGTGTCGGTTGGCCGAGATCGAGATGCCGATCCCGCTGCCGCACAGCGCGATCCCGCGCTCTGCCGTGCCATCGGCGACCACAGCCGCCAGTTTGTACCCGTAATCGGGGTAATCCACGCTGTCGGGCGAGTTCGGGCCGAGGTCCGCGACCTCGTGCCCAAGCTCGACGAGCCACTCGTGCAGCGCCGCCTTCATCTCGAGCGCGGCATGGTCTGAAGCTATCGCGATACGCATGGGCGGGGCATAGTCGACGTGCAGCCGGATCGCCAGCCGCAATCCCCAGTTCTAGTCGACCGAAATGGTACGTGCTTTACCAGATGTTGAAACGTCCACCTCTAGGCTCTTGTGATGCATCAAGAACTTGCCCTCGCCGTGCCGCTCAGCCCGGAATCTCCGATCCAATTCGAAGCCATCGAAAACGACAGCATTACGCGCATCTTGCGGGCGACGCGCAAGCACCTGGGTACCGAGATTGCCTTCGTCGGGCGGTATGTCGAAGGCGATCAGCGCGAACTGATGCATGTCGATACCGATCTAGATCTGCCGATGGGCGCAGGATTTCGTGAGCCGAAAGAGAACAGCTTCTGCTGGCACATTCTCGAAGGCCGCTTGCCCAGCCTCATTCAGGATGCGGCCGATTACCCCTTGGCCAAGACCCTGCCGGTCACCAACATGCTGCCGGTCGGCTGCCACCTTAACGTGCCCCTGCGGCTATCCGACGGCAGTGTTTTTGGCAGTTTCTGCTGCGTAAGTCGTCAGCCAAACCGCACGATTACCGAGCGCGACATTGATGTACTCAAGGCCTTCGGTCAGTTGGCGGCAGAGTTGATCGAAGGTTCGCTGGCACAGGACGAGGAAAACAGCTCGATCTCGAAATCGATCGATGACGTGATCAGTGCCAACGCGGTTTCCGTCGTCATGCAGCCGATTCACCATATCGAGAATGGCGCGGTTGCGGGCTTCGAGTGTCTCACCCGCTTTGCCGATACAAAGGCGCGCGGGCCGGATGTATGGTTCAACAATGCGCGGAGCGTGGGCAAGGGCGTCATGCTGGAAACGCTTGCCGTTGCGCGCGCGCTGGAGGCCGCGAGAAGGCTTCCTGAAGAGGTCTACATTTCGGTCAATGCGTCGCCCGAGACTATCCTGTCCGGATCGCTTGAGGAATTGCTCGCATCATTCGTGGGTCCGCGGATCGTGCTCGAGGTCACCGAACACGAGCGGGTCATCGATTACGCAGCGCTTGGTGCCGCACTGCGAAAAATCTCGCCTTATGCAAGGATTGCCATCGATGATGTAGGCGCCGGCTATGCGGGCTTGCGCCATCTCGTCGATCTCGCTCCTGACATCCTCAAGCTCGACATAAGTCTGACGACAAATATAGACACCGATATTGCCCGTCAGGCGATGGCCACGGCCATTGTCCACTTCGCCGACGCAATTGGCAGCGAGGTGGTGGCGGAAGGAATAGAAACCGAAGACCAGCTCCGCACGCTGCGTTCGTTAGGCGTGGGCTACGGGCAGGGCTATCACTATGCCAAGCCGATGCCCCTCATCGCCGCGAGCCAGTACCTGCTCAAATCCCGGTTCTGAGCGCAGGGCTCAGCCCACGAATATCTACTGATCCAGGAAACTACGCATCTTCCGCGAGCGGCTCGGGTGCTTGAGCTTGCGCAGCGCCTTTGCTTCGATCTGCCGGATACGTTCGCGCGTCACGCTGAACTGCTGGCCGACTTCCTCCAGCGTGTGATCGGTGTTCATCCCGATGCCGAAGCGCATGCGCAGCACGCGTTCCTCGCGCGGAGTAAGTGACGCCAGCACGCGCGTGACGGTTTCCTTGAGGTTGCTCTGGATCGCGGCATCCACCGGGATGATCGCGTTCTTGTCCTCGATGAAGTCGCCCAGGTGCGAATCTTCCTCGTCGCCAATCGGCGTTTCGAGACTGATCGGCTCCTTGGCGATCTTCATCACCTTGCGCACCTTTTCGAGCGGCATCGAAAGCCGCTCGGCCATTTCCTCGGGCGTCGGCTCGCGGCCCTGCTCGTGCAGGAACTGGCGCGAAGTGCGGACCAGCTTGTTGATCGTCTCGATCATGTGGACCGGGATGCGAATCGTGCGGGCCTGGTCGGCGATCGAGCGGGTGATCGCCTGCCGGATCCACCACGTCGCGTAGGTGGAGAACTTGTAGCCGCGGCGATACTCGAACTTGTCGACCGCCTTCATCAGGCCGATGTTCCCTTCCTGGATTAGGTCGAGGAACTGCAGGCCGCGGTTGGTGTATTTCTTGGCAATGGAAATCACGAGGCGCAGGTTCGCCTCCACCATTTCCTTCTTGGCAATGCGCGCCTCGCGCTCGGCCTTCTGGACCATGTTCACGATGCGGCGGAATTCGGGCAGCGCCATGCCGGTCTGGCTGGCAATATCGCCGATTTCCTGACGGATACGCTCGATCGAGTCGGCTTCCTTCTCGGCGAAGGCGGCCCACTTCTTGTCCTTCGTCCGGCTCGACAGCCAGTCATCGTCCAACTCGTTGCCGATATAGGCATCGAGGAAGTCGATCCGCTTGATCTTGTGACGTTCGGCAAGCCGCAGCATCTGGCCACCGAGCGCAGTCAGGCGACGGTTGAAGGCGTAGAGGTTGTCGACCAGGAATTCGATCTTGGTCGCGTGGAACTGCACGCTTTCGACTTCCGCCGTCAGCTGTTCGCGCAAGCCCTCGTATTTCTTTTCCTTGGCGGGGGGAAAGGCCTCGCCGCGGCCGAGCACGTCGACGCGTTCGGCCTGCAGTTTCTCGAACTTGCCGAACAGGTCGGTAATCCGCGCGAACCGTTCCAGCGCATCGGGCTTGAGCGCGGCTTCCATCTGCGCGAGAGACATGGTGTTGTCGTCGTCGTCGTCATCGTCGCGGCGCTTGGTTTCGCCGTCACCGTCTTCGTCGCCGTCCTCATCCGAATTCTCGTCGTCATCGACATCGTCGTCGTCGCGGATGGTCGGTCCGGCGGTTTCTTCGGAAATCTCGCCGCTATCGTCCTCGTTCTCCTCCTCCATCTTGTCGACGGGAGGTTCCTTGGAAAGCATCGCATCGAGATCGAGGATCTCGCGCAGCTGCATCTCGCCTTCGTTCAGCGCGTCGGACCACTGGATGATGGCATGGAAGGTGATCGGGCTCTCGCACAGCCCGATGATCATCGTGTCGCGACCGGCCTCGATGCGTTTCGCGATGGCGATTTCGCCCTCGCGGCTGAGCAGCTCCACCGCGCCCATTTCGCGCAGGTACATGCGCACAGGATCGTCGGTCCGGTCGCCCACGGGCTTCTTGGCCGCAGCCGCAGCGGGCTTGGCGTCCTTCTTGTTGCCCGAATCGGCGGAGATCTCCTCCACCTCGTCCTTCTCAGCCTCGACCTCGTCGTCCGATTCGACGATCTGGACACCCATTTCCGAAATCGCGGACTGGATATCCTCGATCTGGTCGGAACTCATCTCGCCTTGCGGCAGCGCCTCGTTCAGCTCGTCATACGTGACATAGCCGCGCTTCTTCGCCTTGGTGATGAGCTTCTTGATCGATGCCTCGTTGAGGTCGATCAGGGGAGCATCGTCGGTGTCTTTGGTCTTTGCGTCGGACGCCATGGGCTAATGAAAATCCGTTTCCTGGCCGATACGTTCCCCACTTTCCCGCGTGGACGCATCGAAATCTGTGTTTCGAACCGGTTTCGCTCGCGCAATCCGGTCCTTCGCAATTTCCGAAATGTGGTCGTCGAGCCGCTTGATACGCTTCAACAAGCGCTGCTGCTCGGCAATGGCACCTTCGGGGTCAATCTGAAAACGCTCGGTAGCCGCTTTGAGCGCAGCCGCAAGTGCCGGTCTTTCAACCAGCATACCAAGTGCATCGGCCAGATCCTCGCGCGCGGTCGCTGCATCGGTGGCTTCTCCAAGGAAGCCGAGAGCAGAGTGTTCAGCGGACCGGGAGCCCCAGCGCCGGTCGAATATGGCGCTTTCGCTCCGGACTTCAAGCGTTTCGGACCATTCGAGGAAAGGTTCGATCAACAACTGGCTTTCGCGATCGGCCTGGCCCAGTTCGTGGAGCGCCGGTTTGTGGTCTGCAATCAGCTGAGGAAAGGCCACCAGGTGGCGAATGATTTCCGCGAGCAGGGCGGGGCGCGATCCACCGTTGGAGAAGGTTTCCAGGCGCTGGACCAGTGCCCGCGGGACCGGCTCGATCCGCTCCCGGCGCCAATCCTTGCGGGGCTGGAACGGCGCGCTTTCGCGGCTTCTCTCGCGTGGGGGAAAGGCAAAGGCGGAAAACCTGTCGAGCAGGTCGCGCCGGTAGAGCGAGCGGACGTCGGGCTCCTCGATCGTCTCGACATGCGCCAGCAATCGCGCCTTGAGCCCCGCCTTGGCCTCGGGTGTATCGAGCGGGGCGGCACGCGCCTCAAGCGACCACAGCGCTTCCATCAAAGGCTGCGCTTTTTCCAGCACCTGTTCGAAAGCGGCAACACCTTGGGCCTTGATGAGATCGTCCGGGTCGAGCCCGGCGGGCAGCCAAGCGATTTTAAGCGAGTGGCCGGGCCGCAGCAGCGGCAGGGCGCGTTCGATCGCGCGGCGCACGGCGCGCTGGCCAGCGGCATCGCCGTCGAAGCACAGCGTGGGGCAGGGCACGTGGCGCCACAGCTCGGCAATGTGGTTCTCGGTCAGTGCAGTTCCGAGCGGGGCCACGCCTTCTGCGATCCCCGCATTGGCGAGCGCAATCACGTCCATGTAGCCTTCGACGACTACGATCCGCTCGCTCTTGCGTGCCGCCGGGCCCGCGCGGTGGACATTGTAGAGCGTGCGCCCCTTGTCGAACAAAGGCGTCTCGGGCGAGTTGAGGTACTTGGGTGCGCCTTCCTTCGGCGTCAGGATGCGCCCGCCGAACGCGATCACCCGGCCACGCACGTCGTGGATCGGCAGCATCAGCCGGTCGCGGAAGCGGTCGTACGGGTCCTTCCCGTCGATCGCGATGCGAAGCCCACCCTCGACCAGAAATTGCGGCGGCAACGATGCAAGCGCCTTTGGGATGGCCTGCCTCTCGTCGGGCGCGTAGCCGAAGCCGAATTCGCGCATGATTGCTGATGAAAAGCCGCGCTTGGCGAGGTAGTCGCGCGCCACCTGTCCGCGCTGGCTCGCCAGTTCGGACACGAAGAATTCCTGCGCCGCGCCCATCGCATCGTGAAGGCCGGCGCGTTTCTGTGCCCGTTGCGCCTCGCGCGGATCGGGTGCGGGCATGTCCATCCCGGCCTCGGCTGCCAGCTCCTTCACCGCGTCCATGAACTGGAGACCCCGCTGGTCGGTCATCCAGCGGATCACATCGCCATGCGCACCGCACCCAAAGCAGTGGTAGAAGCCCTTCGCATCGTTGACTGTGAAGCTGGGCGTCTTTTCGTCATGGAACGGGCAACACGCCTTCCACTCGTGCCCCGCGCGCTGCAGCTTGGTCGTGCGCATGATGACGCTGGAAAGCGTCACGCGGGTGCGCAGCTGATCGAGCCATTGTGGGGAAAGCGCCATGGTGAGCCCACACTAGCCGTTCGTATCGTGCGAAGTCGAGACACGCTCGTGCGGAGGGCGGGCATAATGGGAAAGGCGGTTCCAATCGCCCGCAATCAAGGCAAGCTTCTTGGCACGCGACCACTTCTTGATCCGCAATTCCGCTTCCAACGCTTCTGAGCGACTCGGAAAATCTTGTGACCACTCGAGTGTGACTGGCTGCCTGCGGCTGGTGAATTCGCAATATCCGCCTGCATGATGCTCGGCCATGCGGCGCTCAAGATCGTCGGTATGGCCGGTATAGAATTTTCCGTCAGCGCAGCTGAGAATATAGCACCAGAAGGCCGTTCACCCACCTATCCGTTCGTGTCGAGCGAAGTCGAGACACTCTGCGCCACCGCCTCTCGACTTCGCTCGAGGCGAACGGGTTTCTATTCGGCATGCCTGCCCGTGATCTAACTCCCGTCATCCTGCTTTGGCGGGAAGGGGCCGGTCGCCATTGCGATCTTTTCGTCGGCGCGCAGCGAATAAGCTTCCGCCGGGCCTTCGGGGGGGAGCGTGCTCTGCCAGAACACCGTGATCGGCTCGCCGGTTTCCCAGCCATCGCCGCCGATCACGCGCCAAGCGAGCGTGCCGTTATCGTCCTGCACCCGGATCTCTCCGTCCGGCCCCAGGGCAGCGGTGGCCTGATCGCGGTCATACCCGATTGCGCCGTTGAAGCCCGATGCGGTGCGTGTGGTGCTGAAGAGGGTGGCCGCCAGCACCTCGTCGAGCCCTACGGGCCGCGTAAACGGCGGATCATTGGGCGCATCGACCCCCGGCCGGATCGTGTGCACATAGGTGTAGACGGTGCCTTCGGGCAGATCCTCGGGATCGCACTCGTCGTACTCGGCCGGACAGGCAACATAGCTGACGATGTCGCCGATGGACCGGCCATCCACCACGATGGAAGCCTCCACTTCGGGGCCCACCGGTCCTTCGATCCTTGCCCCCAGTTCGAGCTCGCCGAAGTCTGCCGCGACGAGCGTGCGCGGCTCGGATGGCGCGTCCGCTTCTGCCTGCGCATCGGGATCGGGCGCGGTATCGGCCTCGGTCGGCTCGGTCGAGCATGCAGCGAGGGATACCGCACACAGACCAAGGGCGATGGCAAATTTCACTGCAACGCCTCTTTCACCCAGCCACTGGTGCGCGTCATGTCCAGCGTGGCGCCATGCCGGCTTTTCAGCTCCGCCATCACCTTGCCCATATCCTTGATGCTGGCGGCGCCGGTATCGGCCTTCGCCTGCTCGATGGCGGCCTTCGTTTCGGCCTCGTCCATCTGCTTGGGCAGGAATTCCTCGATCACGGCCAGCTCGGCCTCTTCCTGCGCGGCCAGCTCGTCGCGCCCGCCATCGCGGTACATCGCAATCGATTCCTTGCGCTGCTTGGCCATCTTCAGCAGCACATCGGTGACGATCTCGTCATCTTCGCCCTTCTTCTCCGAAGTGCGCAGCTCGATATCCCGGTCCTTGATCTTGGCCTGGATCAGGCGGAGCGCGGCCGTACGCTCCTTGTTGCCGCCTTTCATCGCGGCGATGACTTCCTTCTGGATCGTCTCGCGTATCATGGTTTCCGTTATGTCCTTGCGTCTTATTCAAGAGACGTGCGGCTATAACAAATGTTCCTGTGGGCGGGAGGGGGTTCTGCCGCTTGACGGTCGGGAACCACACGCCTAGCCCGATGGCTTAGCGCACATCGCCGGAAACACTTTAGGAACGGACAGGCCCATGGCTTCAGCCGAGATTACCCCTGCGCAACCCGATGGCGCGACCGGACTGCTCCTGCTGGCCGATGGCACTGCCCTGTGGGGGATCGGCTGCGGGGCGGAAGGCAGCGCGGTGGGCGAGGTGTGCTTCAACACTTCGATGACCGGGTATCAGGAAGTGATGACCGACCCGAGCTATGCCGGGCAGATCGTCACCTTCACATTCCCGCATATCGGCAATGTCGGCGCGAACCCGGAAGATATCGAGAGCAAGGTGGAAAGCGCGCTCGGCTGCATCATGCGCGAGGTGCCTACGGGGCCGAGCAATTTTCGCTCTACCCACGATCTCGATGGCTGGCTGAAGGATCAGGGCAAGATCGGGCTGGCGGGCGTGGATACCCGCGCACTGACGCGGCTGATCCGCCTGAACGGCGCGCCCAATGCAGTGATTGCGCATGCGGCGGATGGCGTGTTCGACCTCGACGCGCTGCTGGCCAAGGCGCGAGACTGGGCCGGGCTAGAGGGCATGGACCTCGCCCGCCGGGTGAGCCGCAAGGCGCACGAGGGCTGGCGCGGCGGCCACTGGGAGCTGGGCAAGGGCTATGGCGAGGGCGGGGCGGAGAAGCCCCACGTCGTCGCGATCGATTACGGCGCGAAGGACAACATTTTCCGCCAGCTGGTCCGCGCAGGCGCGCGGGTGACGGTGGTGCCGGCGGAGACTTCGCTGGAGGATGTGCTGGCGCTTTCGCCCGATGGCGTGTTCCTCTCCAACGGTCCGGGCGATCCGGCCGCGACCGGAGCCTATGCGGTGCCGGTAATCCAGGGCCTGCTGGAGCGCGACGTGCCGATCTTCGGCATCTGCCTCGGCCACCAGCTCCTAGGCCTCGCGGCGGGCGCGAAGACGAGCAAGATGTTCCAGGGCCACCGCGGCGCGAACCATCCCGTCCAGCGTGTCGGCGAAGCATGGGGCGAGGCGACCGGGCTGGTCGAGATCACCAGCATGAACCACGGCTTCGCGGTCGACGGCGACTCGCTGCCCGCAGGCGTCGAGCAGACGCACGTCTCGCTGTTCGACGGCACCAATTGCGGGATCGCGATTACGGGGAAGCGGGCGTTCGGGGTGCAGTATCATCCGGAGGCGAGCCCCGGCCCGCAGGACAGCTTCTACCTGTTCGAGAAATTCGTGGGGATGCTGGGGTGACTTACGCTTTTCGAATTCTAGTTTCAGCCTCGCTACTGACGATGATTCCTGCATGCTCAAACGAAAAATCCATGGCCGATCCGGCAAAAGAAGCCACCCATTCTCCTGATTTGAAGCTTAGTAACGAGGTTTTACAATCGTTGGCTACGTGCGGCATTGACGCGCAGAAAATCCGCTGGTGTGAAGAATGCGGCTATTTAACGCTTCATGGAATTCCCGAGGAAAAAGCAGGTCCCATACAATCTTGCCTTTCCGAAGAAAGAACGCGCCGACGGATTCCACTCATCTATATTCGGACCAATGACGCTTAAATGTCTAAACGCACTGACACTTCCTCCATCATCGCCAACGGTGTGGGGCCGCTGAGCGGCTTCACCCTATTTGAGAAATTCGTGGGGATGCAGGGATGAGAAATCTCTTACAAGTTCTGATCGGTGGCTTCGTACTTCTGTGGACCCAAGCCCCGGCTGCAGCGCAAACTGACGAATGGTTTGTGGGCTCACACCCCGAATATCATGCAGCAATGGTGCGAGACCTCGATGGAATTTTCGTAGCCATCTATGTCGCTAGGGAGCCATCGATTTATGCATCACCCTTGCTTATGGAAACGATAGCTCCAGCGTGCGGCACGGAGCGGCCAGTCGAGCTCCACAGCACAGGAGCCGTCATGGCGTTCGGTGAGACCGCTGCGGACAGACTCACCGAGGTCCGGCAGGCGGTCCGATCTTTCTTTGATCGACACGTCGAAGATTGCCCAGCCGCCGCAGATTTAGAATCCCGGTTCTTTTATCGCTTTGACGATGCCTACCTCGCAACCGACGCACTCCTTTTGGAAGCTGGCGTGTTTCCTCTCAGCAACCCATTTGAAGACAGCGCCGAGCAGGCAAGCGAACCAGAAGGCCAATAATGCCCAAACGTACCGACATTTCCTCCATCCTCGTCATCGGCGCAGGCCCCATTATCATCGGGCAGGCGTGCGAGTTCGATTACTCGGGCACGCAGGCGATCAAGGCGCTGAAGGAGGAGGGCTACCGTGTCATCCTCGTCAATTCGAACCCGGCGACGATTATGACCGATCCCGAGTTCGCCGACGCGACCTATATCGAGCCGATCACGCCCGAGGTGGTCGAGAAGATCATCGCCAAGGAAAAGCCCGACGCGCTGCTGCCGACAATGGGCGGGCAGACCGCGCTCAACTGCGCGCTCAAGCTGTTCGAAAGCGGCGCACTGGAGAAGCACGGCGTGCAGATGATCGGCGCAGATGCCGACGCGATCGACAAGGCGGAGAACCGCCAGCGCTTCCGCGAGGCGATGGACAAGATCGGCCTCGAATCCGCGCGCAGCGGAGTTGCCAAGACGGTCGACGAGGCTTTTGCCGTGCTCGAACGCACCGGGCTCCCCTCGATCATCCGCCCCAGCTTTACCCTGGGCGGGACGGGCGGCGGGATCGCCTACAACAAGTCCGAGTTCGAGCGGATCGTGCGCGAAGGGCTCGACGCCTCGCCCACCACCGAGGTGCTGATCGAGGAATCGCTGCTCGGGTGGAAAGAATACGAGATGGAGGTTGTCCGCGATCGCAAGGACAACTGCATCATCATCTGCTCGATCGAAAACGTCGATCCGATGGGCGTGCACACAGGCGATTCCATCACCGTCGCGCCCGCGCTGACGCTTACCGACAAGGAATACCAGATCATGCGCTCCGCCAGCATCGCGGTGCTGCGCGAGATCGGGGTCGAGACGGGCGGGTCGAACGTGCAGTTCGCGGTCAATCCGGCGGACGGCCGCCTGATCGTGATCGAGATGAACCCGCGTGTCTCGCGCTCCTCGGCATTGGCGTCGAAGGCCACAGGCTTCCCCATCGCGCGCGTAGCGGCAAAGCTGGCGGTGGGCTACACGCTCGACGAGATCACCAACGAGATCACCGGCGCGACCCCGGCCAGCTTCGAACCGACCATCGACTACGTCGTCACCAAGATCCCGCGCTTCGCATTCGAGAAGTTCAAGGGTGCAGAACCCGTCCTCTCCACCGCGATGAAGTCGGTCGGAGAGGTGATGGCCATTGGCCGCAACTTTGCCGAAAGCCTGCAGAAGGCCTTGCGCGGGCTTGAGACCGGTCTGGACGGGCTAGACCCCGTTGAAGAACTGCTCGATGCGTCTGAAGACCAGGTCATCGCTGCGATCAGCCGCCGGACTCCGTCCCGCCTGCTCGGCATCGGGCAGGCGTTCCGTGCCGGTATCCCGTTCGAAACGATCCGCGAGACTACCACCTACGATCCGTGGTTCCTGCGCCAGATCGAAGCGATTATCGCTGCCGAAAAGCAGGTTGCCGAGGACGGACTGCCGCGCGAAGCTGCGGACCTCCGCAAGCTGAAATCGCTCGGTTTTTCCGATGCGCAACTCGCGCGGTTGGCGGTGCAATCGGTCGGCGCGGCACGCGGTGCCGAGGCCGCGCGCTCGGGCCTGTTGCATGATGCGATGCAGGCGATGGCGGGCGCGACCAGCGCCACCGAGGTGCGCAAGTTGCGCCACAAGCTGGGCGTGCTCCCGGTCTACAAGCGGATCGACTCCTGCGCCGCCGAGTTCGAGGCGGTGACGCCCTACATGTACTCGACCTACGAGGCGCCTGCCTTCGGCGCTCCGGCAGACGAAGCCGACCCTTCCGACCGCAAGAAAATCGTGATCCTGGGCGGCGGGCCCAATCGGATCGGGCAGGGCATCGAATTCGACTATTGCTGCGTCCACGCCTGCTTCGCGCTGAGCGAGGCCGGGTTCGAGACGATCATGGTCAACTGCAACCCGGAGACGGTCTCCACCGATTACGACACGTCCGACCGGCTCTATTTCGAGCCGCTGACCGCCGAAGACGTGCTCGAGATCCTCGGCCGCGAAATGGTCAAAGGCGAGTTGGTCGGCGTGATCGTCCAGTTCGGCGGACAGACCCCGCTCAAGCTGGCGCAGGCGCTGGAGGACGAGGGGATCCCGATCCTCGGCACTTCGCCCGACGCCATCGACCTGGCCGAAGACCGCGAGCGGTTTGCCAAGCTGGTCAACAAGCTGAAACTCAAGCAGCCGGACAACGGCATCGCCAAGAGCCGCGACGAAGCCGCCGCTGCCGCGCGCACCATCGGCTATCCGGTGCTGCTGCGCCCCTCCTACGTGCTCGGTGGCAGCGCGATGCAGGTGGTCGATTCCGAAGCCCAGCTGGACGACTACATCGCCAGCGCGGTGAAGGTGTCGGGCGAGAGCCCGGTGCTGATCGACCAGTACCTGCGCGATGCGATCGAATGCGATGTCGACGTGTTGTGCGACGGCACCGACATCGTGGTCGCGGGCGTGATGCAGCACGTGGAGGAAGCGGGCGTGCACTCGGGCGACAGCGCCTGCACGCTGCCGCCATACTCGCTGTCCGCCGAAGTGGTCGAAGAGATCGAGCGTCAGTCCGAAGCGCTGGCGCGCGAGCTCAAGGTCGTCGGCCTCATGAACGCCCAGTTCGCGGTGAAGGACGACGAGATATACCTGATCGAGGTCAACCCGCGCGCAAGCCGTACGGTGCCCTTCGTCGCCAAGACCATCGGCCAGCCCATCGCCAAGTTCGCATCGCGGATCATGGCGGGCGAGAAGCTGGCCGACCTGCCGGAAATCACGCGCGAGCTTGACTATGTCGCGGTGAAGGAAGCGGTCTTCCCGTGGGGGCGCTTCCCCGGAGTAGACCCGGTCCTCAGCCCCGAAATGAAATCGACCGGCGAGGTGATGGGGCTGGACCAGGATTTCGCGATGGCTTTCGCCAAGGCGCAGCTGGGTGCCGGCATGATGCTGCCGAGCGAGGGCAGGGCCTTCGTTTCGGTGAAAGACAGCGACAAGGCGAAGATCGTCGATGCGGTTCGCGGATTGGTGGATCTGGGGTTCGAAATCATCGCGACCGGCGGCACGCACGACTATATCGTCGACCAGGGCCTTCCCGTGACGCAGGTTAACAAGGTCGCGCAGGGACGCCCGCATATTGTGGACCGGATCATCGATGGCGATATCGACCTGATCCTCAATACGACCGAGGGTTGGCAGTCGCTGCGGGATAGCCAGTCGATCCGCGCCAGCGCGCTGGAACACAAGGTGCCATACTTCACCACGGCCTCTGCCGGGCGCGCGGCTGTGGAAGCGATGAGTGCGCTCAAATCGCACACGCTTGAAGTTCGCTCGCTCCAGTCCTATTATTCTGCGACCTGACGACAGTACTTTTCCCGAAAATCCACTTCGTCCCATCCGCCCCGCAAGGGCGCGGCGAAGATCGGACTTTCGGACAAGGCGCTGCCGGGCAGGGCAAACAGGATAGATCGGGGGTACCCATGGAAAAAGTTCCGATGCTGGCAGAAGGTTACGAGCGGCTGACGGCCGACCTCAAAGCCCTGCGCGCGGAACGTCCGAAAATCGTCGACGCGATCGAAGAAGCGCGCGCACATGGCGATCTTTCGGAGAATGCCGAATATCACGCCGCCAAGGAACGGCAGGGCCAGGTCGAGGCGCAGATTGCCGAGATCGAGGACCGCGTGACGCGTGCGCAGATCATCGATCCGCAGACGCTGAGTGGCGACAAGGTGGTGTTCGGTGCAACCGTTACCTTGCTCGACGAGGACGACAAGCCGGTGAAGTACCAGATCGTCGGCCAGACCGAGGCGGACGCGAAATCGGGCCGCATCTCTTACAATTCTCCGCTGGGCCGCGCGCTGATCGGCAAGAAGGTTGGCGAAGAGATCGAGGTGACCGTACCGTCGGGCGACAAGTTCTACCTGCTCGACAAGATCGAATTCGTGTGAGGCCTACCTCCCCCTCCTTTTCAAAGGAGGGGGGTTGGGGGTGGTTGCGCGACCGCCGGGTCGCATTTCGTCTCGGCACCACCCCACTGCGCGTAAGGCAGCAAGCTGCCAACGCTCGTTGCCCCTCCTCTGAAGAGGAGGGGTGTTATACGGCCAGCGCCTTCTCCATCGCGAAATTGTGGATCGCAACACCGTCGATCTCAAAATCGCGGCGCTGCGAGACGCGGTAGCCTGCGCGCTCGAAAGCGGGGCGGGCCAGCTCGCTCGCCTCAGTGTAGAGCCGCGCCGCGCCTGAATTTCGCGCGGCAATCTCGGCTTCGGCGAGCAGGGTTTCGGCCAGACCCTTCCGGGTATGATCCGGATCGCAATAGAGGTGGTCCAGATGCCCGTCGCGTTCGAGCAGGGCATAGGCGCAGGGGCGGTCTGCATCGTCGACGCAGACCAAGATCAGCTGGCCTGCTTCCGCACTTTCCAGATAACGCTCCGCATCGCCGTGCCGGGCGCGCCAGGCCGCAACTTGCTCTGCGGAATAGGCGCACGGACCGATTATCTCGATGGCCCGCACAGCCAATTTGGCCAGCGCATCCGCATCCTCGTTGCGAAACGGGCGGATGCGATAACGCATTGTCCGCTCAGACCGCAGGCTCGAGCAGCTTGTGGATATGGACGATCACATATTTCATCTCGGCATCGTCGACTGTGCGCTGCGCGTTGGACCGCCAGGCATCCTCGGCCTGTTCGTAGCTGCTGAACACACCGACGACATGAATGCTCTCCGGGTCCTGAAATTCGACCGAGCGTGGATCCTTGACGCGGCCTCCCATGACGAGATGGAGCCGTTGTTGGGTGGTGGTTTCCTGTACCTGATTGTCGGACATCGGGGGAATCTCCGTTGAACATGAAAAAGCCCGCACGCATTAGCGCGAGCGGGCTTTCTTACAAGGGCCGGGACCCTTTAAACGGGTCTGGCGATCAGAAAGGCAGCGCGGAGCGCAGGTCGCGGTAACCGCGGCCCGTCTTGCGTGCTGCACGGCGACCGGCATGGCGAGCCGCATCCTTCTGCCGTTCCGCAAAATAGTGCGCGTTACGGCGCGCGGCACGGCCGCCGAATGCAATATCATCGCCAAAATCGACCAGGCGATCCCCGCCGTGGCGGGTCGCATCGCCGACACGGGTGGCCATGCCACCAGCATAAGCCATGCCGAGATCGAGCAGGTGATCGGCGAAGCCGACCGCGCGACCGGTCAGTTCGCGTCCACGCGTGGTGCGCGAGCCGATGGCGAGCCCGACCAGCGCGACGACGCTGACGGTCAGGATCGGGTGTGTCTTGACGAACTGCGTCGCATTGTCGGTCGCCTCACGGGCGATATCGGCAATCCCGCGTTCCTCATTGCGGCGCTCGCTCTCTTCGATCTTGCGGCGTAGCTCGTCGCGTTGTTCCTGGGTGCTCATGGTGGTTCTCCAAACCTCGAAAATTATGCCTCTTCTATGTAGCGCCCGGATCGCCCGAGAGTTCCGGCGTACGGGCGCCTGTCAGTCGATTTCGTCCCAGGCATAGTCGTCTTCGTCGTCCCGTGCGCCTGAGCCGCCGCCCAGCGCCCACCAGCCGACGATCATCGCCAGGATTGCGCCGATGCCGTAGGATGCCGGCTTGTGCTTCTCGGCCAGCTCCATGCCTTCCTCGACGATGTCGGCGGTGCCCAGCGCCGCCGAGCTGGCAATCCGGGCGACAATGCCCTTCTCGCGCAAGTCGCCGCGCAGGTGGGCGATATCGTCTTTGACGAGGGCAAGTGCAGCATCGCGCAGCGCACGATCCTCTGCCAGCTGCCGGGCCCTGCGGCTCATTCCCTGTCTCCGTCGAATACCTTGGTAATCCGCTTGAACCTTCCGCGGGCCATCAGTGCGAGAAGAATGCCAAGAACGGTCAATGCACCGACCACCAGGCCCATCGCGCCGAAAGCGCCCAGAAAAGGTTCCAACGCGATGATCAGGCCGACGACGAGGCCGAGCAGCGCGAGGTGGAGCAGGCCCATCGCCGCCATTGCAAACACGATACCGGACTTGCTCTCATGCGCGGCAAAGGTTGCGCGCGATTTCTGGAAGGCGACCTCCGCCTCCAGATAGGTCCGCCCGTCCTCGTACAGCGCGTAAGCATCGTCAAACAAAGAGCCCAAAGGCTCTTCGTCGGCCCGTGTGGACTCCGAATGAGGCGAGCCTGCCGGGTCGTGGGACGCGGCAGGCTCCTGATTTTCATGGTGTTCCGGCACAGACCCTCCTTAGCCGGATCGCCTTAGCGACGGAACAGACGGGCGAGGATATATCCGCCGACCGCCGCGATACCGACCGACAGGCCGGGGTTCTTGCGGACGAAATCGCGGGCCTCGTCGCCCAGTTCCTCGTAAGACTTGGTATCGATGTGGGTAGCGGCATCTTGCAGACCACGAGCCGCGTTGCGGGCATGGTCGCCGTATTTGGGGCCGAAATTGTCGTCGATCTTGGCCGCATTCTCGGCCACGACCTTGCTGAGCGAGGTCAGGGCTTCGCTGGCCTTGTGCTTGCCCTCGACGGCAAGTTCGCCGCCTTTGGCCTTCGCCTGCTCGGCATATTCGCTGCCCTTGACCTTGGCCTGTTCCTTGTAGGCTTCGGCTCGCTGGCCAGCCTCGCCGCGCAAGGCCTGGGCGCCGGCCTTGGCTTCGTCGAGCGCGGAATTGAAGCGCGACTTCGCCTCATCCACACCGGCGGCACTTTCTGCACTTGCGGAACCCGTTGCAGCGCCTGCAGCATCGGTTTTGAGCGGAACGGCGCTGGTGGTCTCGTTGGTCTTGTCGTCAATAGCCATGGGTTTTCCCTCTTTTCGCAATAGATTTCGACAGGCCAAAGCTGGCGCCGTCCTCAATTGTGCAACGCACCTTGCAAGGGTTCGTTCCACCGCATAAGCCGCCCAGCAGCTGGGGCCGGGGGCATGTTTCCGAGCCCGAAATAGCACGTTCCGACCGGAGGTTCCATGACTGCCATAATCGATCTGCATGCGCGCGAAATTCTCGACAGCCGGGGGAATCCAACCGTCGAAGTGGATTGCCTGCTCGAAGATGGCAGCTTCGGCCGTGCTGCAGTGCCCTCTGGTGCCTCGACCGGGGCGCATGAGGCGGTGGAGCTGCGCGATGGCGATGGCGACCGTTACCTGGGCAAGGGTGTGCAGCAGGCCATAGGGGCGGTGAACGGCGAGATCGCCGATGCGCTGCTGGGCATCGACGCCGAGGACCAGCGCGATGTCGATACGATGCTGATCGCCCTCGATGGCACGGCGAACAAGGCGCGACTGGGAGCGAATGCGCTGCTGGGCACCAGCCTTGCCATCGCCAAGGCCGGAGCGAATGCCCGTGGACTGCCCCTGTGGAGCTATGTCGGCGGAGTATCCGCACACGTTCTTCCGGTGCCGATGATGAACATCATCAATGGCGGCGAACATGCGGACAACCCGATCGACATCCAGGAATTCATGATCATGCCGGTCGGCGCGGAGAGCCTGGCCGAAGCGGTGCGGTGGGGCGCGGAAGTGTTCCACACGCTGAAGAAGGAATTGTCGGCGCGCGGCCTTTCCACCTCGGTCGGTGACGAGGGTGGCTTTGCGCCTGACATCGCCAGCACGCGCGCAGCGCTCGACCTGATCATGCAGTCGATAGAAAAGGCCGGGTTCGCCCCGGGCACCGACATCGTACTCGCGCTCGATTGCGCATCGACCGAGTTCTTCAAGGACGGCAAGTATGTGCTGTCCGGCGAAGATGCGACCTTGGGCGGAGCCGGGATGGCGGACTACCTCGCCGCGCTATGCGCCGATTACCCGATCCGTTCGATCGAAGACGGGATGGCGGAAGACGATTTCGAAGGCTGGAAGGCGCTGACCGACAAGGTCGGTGACATGGTCCAGCTGGTGGGTGACGACCTGTTCGTGACGAACCCTGCGCGCCTGCGCGACGGGATCGCCCAGGGGCTCGCCAATTCGCTGCTGGTGAAGGTCAACCAGATCGGCACGCTTTCGGAGACGCTGGACGCGGTCGATATCGCACACCGTGCCGGTTACACGGCGGTGATGAGCCACCGTTCGGGCGAAACGGAAGATGCGACCATCGCCGATCTCGCGGTTGCGACCAATTGCGGGCAGATCAAGACCGGCAGCCTCGCCCGGTCGGACCGGCTGGCCAAGTACAACCAGCTGATCCGGATCGAGGAAGAGCTGGGCGACAGCGCGCACTATGCGGGCCACGCCTGCTTCGGGCGCCTGTCTCGCTAAGATGCAGTGTGAGTCCCGGCGAAAGCTGGGACCTCAAACGGAGTAGCGCTTCGATTGTTGGAAATTCCAGCGTCCGCTGGGATTCACGAATGCGGCTCCGCACCATCACTGCGGTTCTTCGGGTGGAACCAGTATTGCCACACACCCCAGGCGTTGATGCACAGTAGCACGCCGTTCATCGCCGCCAGGGGGATCGCGTTGGACGTCAGCCCGATATAGACCCACAGCGCCGCGACCACACAAAACAGGACGAAGCCATAGGCGCTTGCCCGTCTCCCCAGATCGAAGGCGAGGAGCGATGCGGCGATGATCGTGCCAATCGAGGCAATCCATTCGAGCGGGCCATTCATGACCACCTAATCCATTAGGGTGCGATCCGTTTCGCAACTACGCAAAGGTTAGCCTTACCGAGCGAACTTGCCCGCAATATCGAGCAACGCCATCGCTGCCTGCGCCGCCTCGCCGCCCTTGTTCTTCTGCGCGGGATCGGCCCGGACCTGCGCTTGGATTTCGTTCTCGACCGTCAGGATGCCGTTGCCGATGGCGATCCCGTCCATCGTCAGCGCCATAATTGCGCGTGCGCTTTCGCCCGCGACAATCTCAAAGTGATAGGTCTCGCCCCGGATCACGACGCCGATGGCAACGAAACCGTCATACTGGCCGCTCTCTGCCGCGAGCGCGATGGCGCCGGGGATTTCGAGCGCGCCTGGCACGGTCAGGACATCCACCTCGTGCCCCGCACCGGTCAGGGCGGCGCGCGCACCCACGATCAGCTTGTCATTCAGCTCTGCGTAGAAACGCGCCTCGACGATAAGGAAACGGGTCATGCTGGGTTACTCCGGGATGGGCATGTGACCGACAATGTTCAGGCCATAGCCTTCGATCGCCACGACATTGGGTTGCGAATTGCTGAGCAGGATCATGTCCTCGATCCCGAGGTCGGCAAGGATCTGAGAGCCGATGCCGACATTTCGCTGCGCGTCGTTCTCGCTGTAGCTCGCGTTCGCGGCCGGTCGACCGGTGATCAGCACGATCACGCCCGATCCATGCTCGCCCACGGCCTGCATCGCACGCTGCAATGTGCGCTTGCGCGGGCCGGGCTTGCCCAGCACGTCGTCGAAGATCGAGATCGGGTGGACGCGGGCGAGGGTGGGCTCGCCTTCCACGACGTGGCCCTTCTGCAAGACGTAGCTTTCGCTGCCATCCACCGTGTTGCGATAGGTCAGCAGGCGCCAGTCGCCACCATAATCGGATTCGAAGGCATCCTCGCCCACACGTTCGACAAGATGATCGTGACGCATGCGATATTCGATGAGGTCGCGGATCGTGCCGATTTTCATGTCGTGCTTGCGTGCAAACCCGATCAGGTCGTCGAGCCGCGCCATCGTGCCATCCTCGTTCATGATCTCGCAGATCACGCCCGATGGATTGAGCCCGGCAAGGCGCGAGATGTCTACCGCTGCTTCGGTATGGCCGGCACGTACCAGCACACCGCCATCACGCGCTGCAAGCGGGAAGACATGGCCCGGCGAAACAATATCGTCGGGGCCTTTGGCCGAGTCGATGGCCACCGTCACCGGGCGCGCACGGTCGGCTGCGCTGATGCCGGTAGTCACGCCTTCCTTCGCCTCAATCGAGGTGGTGAAGGCGGTCTGCATGCTTTCGCGATTGTCGCGGCTCATCGGCTGGAGGCCGAGCGCCTCGACCCGCTTCCTATCGAGCGACAGGCAGATCAGCCCACGCCCATGCGTGGCCATGAAGTTGCTCGCGCTAGGCGTCGCCATCTGCGCGGGAATGATGAGATCGCCCTCGTTTTCGCGGTCCTCGTCGTCGACCAGGATGTACATGCGCCCGTTGCGCGCTTCGTCGATGATCTCTTCCGCACCGACAATCACCGGGGTCTCGTCATTGGCTTCGAGGAAGGCATCGAGTTTGGCGAGGGTGTCGGCGGTGGGGTTCCAGCCTTCCTCGCCGCAATCCCGCAGCGTGTTGGCGTGGAGCCCGGCTGCGCGCGCCAGGCCTGCCCGGGTCATGAGGCCTTGGGAAACAAGCGTTCGGACTTTTTCGATCGTGTGCATGCAGACCCAGTATCACATCGTAATGTGATTGCAAGGTGTAGGCATCACATCGCAATATTGCGAGTGTGCGCGCACGTCAGCTTAGCAGTCGTGTATCCGGGCTGGGGGCATCGCTTAGGGGAGGGGGAGTGGTGGACGCACTAGGGCTCGAACCTAGGACCCGCTGATTAAGAGTCAGCTGCTCTACCAACTGAGCTATGCGTCCACACTGGCCTGCATCTGGGAGAGGCCACGCCTGCGATTCGTGAAGCGATTCGCCAGCGGGAGGCGTGCACATAGGGCTTTGCGCGAAAGGTGCAAGCCCCTGCGTATCGGGATCGGTATTCAGGTGGAGAGCAAGCCGCCGCCGCGCCCCTGCGTGTTCCAGCGGTAGATCATCATCAGCGCGCCCAGGCACAGCATATTGGTCATCATGGAAGATCCGCCATGGCTCATGAAAGGCAGGGGAATACCCACCACCGGCGCCATGCCCATGACCATCAGCAGGTTGATCGCGATGTAGAAAAACATCGTCGCGACCATCCCTGCGGCAAGCAGCCTGTCGAACCGTGTCTGGGCGTTGCGCGCAACCGAAAGGCCCCAGCGCAGGATCAGGCCGAAGGCAATCAGCACGAACAATCCGCCCAGGAAGCCCCATTCTTCGGCCATCGTGGCGAAGACGAAGTCGGTATGCGGTTCGGGCAGGTATTGCAGGTGGCTTTGCGACCCCTCGTTAAAACCCTTGCCCGAAAATCCGCCCGATCCGATCGCAATCTTGGACTGCGTGATGTGATACCCGCTCCCCAGCGGATCGCTTTCCGGGTCGAGGAAGGTGGTGACGCGCCGCTGCTGGTAGGGCTTGAGGGCGAAGCTGTAGGCCAGCGGAACCGCGACCGCGGCCGCTGCGCCCGCACTCAGGAACCAGCTCATCGGCAGGCCGGCAAGGAACATCACCACCGCACCCGAGAACAGGATGGCGAGTGCAGTCCCGAGATCGGGCTGGGCGAGCACGAGGATGACCGGCAGCGAGATGATGACCACGGCGGGCAGCAATGCGCGCCATGAAGAGAACATCCCCGTGGGGAGTGTGTCGTAAAATCGTGCGAGGGCCAGCGCCACCGCAGGTTTCATCAGTTCCGAAGGCTGGATGCGGATCGGGCCGACTTCCAGCCAGCGTTGACTGCCACCACCCAGCGTGCCGGCAGCCTCCACCGCGACGAGCAACAGCAAGATCGCGACATAGGACGGGTAGGCCGCGAACTTGGCAAATTCGCGCGGAAGGGTCGAAATGACGAGCGCCACGACCATGAAGATCGCAAAGCGGATAAGGTGGGACGAGGCGAACGGAGAGAAGCTGCCGCCGGCGGCGGAATAGAGCACGGCCGCGCCGAAGAACGTCAGCAGGATCAACGGCACAAGCATCGCCCAAGGCTGGCGTGCTATGGGTTCCGGGATGATGATCGTGTTCATTGGGCGTCTCCCAGCGATGACGTTTCGCTGGCGGCGGATGCAGGCGCCGGGGCAGCGGCAGGCTCAGCCGGTGTCGTGGCCGGAGCGGCCTCGGTCTGTGCGGGCTGGGGTGCCGGAGCGGACTGGATCGGGGCATCGTTTTCCCGCCGCCGCGAGGGGCGCGGGTTCTCGCGTGCAAATGCTTCGGTGCGGCGTGCCTGCGAACGGGCCTCGGCATCGACCCTTGCCTGGATATCGCGATCGGCAGGCGGGCTGGCCGGAATGCTCTCGCCAGCAGCGCGGGCATATTCGGCGTAGCGACGCTGCAAGCGTTCCTGTGCCGTGCCGCCCCAATCCTGTTCCAGCGCGCGAAGGGCGTCGAGCCCCTTTTGCGGGTCGAACATGAATGTCATCACATCGCGCGCGATAGGGTAAGCCGCGCCCGAGCCGCCGCCGTGCTCGATCACCACGGCGCCTGCGTAGCGCGGGTTGTCGAACGGCGCGAAGAACACGAACAGGCCGTGGTCGCGATACTTCCAGGGGCCGCTCTTGCCGTCCGACTTGCTCAACGAAACGACCTGCGCGGTACCCGTTTTCCCTGCCATCAGGACATCGTCGATAGGCAGGCGCGCACGCCCCGCCGTGCCCGGGCCGTTGACGACATCGCTCATCGCCTGGCGGATATATGCGATCTGCTCCCGGTTGAAATCGAGCGATCCGAACTGCTTGCGCTCGGTGGTCTTGAGCAGCGATGGCTGCACCATCCGCCCCGTTGCAAGGCGCGTCGCCATGACCGCCAGCTGCAGCGGGCTGGTAAGGTAGTATCCCTGACCGATCGAGGCATTGACCGTGTCGTAAGGCTGCCACTGCTGCCCGTATTTCTTCAGCTTCCACGCGGGATCGGGCACGGTGCCGTAAAACTGGCTCGCCACTGGCAGGTCGAACTCCTGCCCGAGGCCGAACTGGCGGGCATAGGCGGCGACCTTGTCGAACCCGATTTTCTGGGCGAAGTGGTAATAGTAGCTGTCGCAAGACTGGTAGACGGCCTTGGCCATGTCGACCCGGCCATGGTTGCTCCAGCAATTGAAGAAGCGATTGCCGATCCGCCGGCCGCCACCGCAGATGATCGACTCGTCCGGGTCGACACCTTCGTGCAGGAACGCCATCGAGTGCATCGGCTTAACAGTCGAACCCGGCGGGTAGAGCCCTTTCAGCACCTTGTTGCGCAGTGGCACCCGCTCATTCTCGCTCAGCATCGCGTATTCGACGCTGCCGATCCCGTCGGAGAAGGAATTGGGGTCGAAGCTGGGCATTGAGGCCATGCACAGCAGATCGCCGGTGAGGCAATCCATCACCACCACCGATCCGCTTTCGAGGCCAAGGCGGCGCGCTGCGTAATCCTGCAGCGGGCCATCGATCGCGAGCTGGATCGGATTGCCCTGTACGTCGGGCCGGGTGCTCAGATCGCGCACGATCCGCCCCGATGCGGTGACTTCCACACGCCGCGCGCCGGGCTTGCCGCGCAGGGTCTGCTCAAACTGCTTTTCGATCCCGTCCTTGCCGATCTTGTAGCCCGGCGTGATAAGTAACGGATTGCGGTCTGCCTCGAACTCTTCACGGCTCGCGGCGCCGACATAACCGATCAGGTGACCGACCGAAGGACCGGTGGGGTAATAGCGCGAGAAACCGCGCTGCGGAACGACGCCAGGCAATTCGGGCAGGCGGATGCTGACGGCCGCGAAATCGTCGTAGTCGAGCCCGCTGGCGACCTCGATCGGTGCGTAGCCGGCAGAATCGTCGATCTTCTTGCGAAGGTCGCGCATCTTCGCATCGTCGAGCTTGAGCAGGGTCGCAAGCGTTTGCAGCTCCCTGTCGCTGTCCTGCAGGCGCTCGGGGATGATATCGACGCGAAAATCCGCTTCGTTGGAGGCGAGGGGGGCACCATTGCGATCTAGGATCCAGCCCCTGCGCGGCGGGATCAGCGTAAGATTGACCCGGTTGCTCTCGCTTTCAACCGCGTACTTGTCGTTCTCCGCAATGGCCAGATAGCCCATCCGCCCGGCCAGCAGCATCCCGACCGACAGACCGCCCACGCCCAGCGCGAAGCTGCGCCGGTCGAAGCTGTCCGACAGCACGCTTTCGTTGAGGATCCTTTTCGTCAGGCCGATGGGCATCAGGCGACAGTCCGGAAACGCATCAGGCGCATCTTGTCGAGGCGCGAGACGATGAAGGCGATGAACGGGTAGGCGATGATCGAAAACAGCAATTGGGGCACGATACCGGCGAACAGGGGCAGGGTGAGGCGACTGCCCGAAACCAGCGTGGTGGAGAGAATGTAGACTACCGCGATGGCCGCGGCGATCAGCCAGTCCTGTGCAAAACCGCGCCAGGGAAAGCGGATGTCGATGATCTCGATTGCCAGCATCGTCGCAGAGAACAGCAGGATAGCGGAACCGAATGGCTGGCCACTGAACAGATCATCCCAGATGCCGAAAATCAGGCCCGACCAGATCGGCAGGACGCCGGGCCGCAGCAATCGCCATGCCAGCAGGAAGAGGAACCCTATCGGGGGCAGCAGCGGGCCCGCGACCGCGATGGGCATGCTCTGGAAGAAGGACGCAAGCAGAATCGTCGCCCACGGGATGAACACCAGCAGGAACGGGGAATGATCGCGGTTGATCTGGCGCCCGAAGCTGTCGCGCCGGGTCGAATAGGCGCGGCGCTGGTTCATTCGTCGTCAGGCTCGGCGGGAGCGGGGGCGGGGGTGGCGGGCTCGGCAGCGGAGCCGCCGGACACCGTCTCGTTGGAGCCGATGGCTTCCTCGATCGGAGTTTCCGCGCCGCGCAGCGCCTCCGGCTGCCAGACCGGCTCCACTGCAACGAAATCGGTCGCCGCAGGGTTGCTGATGATGCGGGCAACCGCGCCATCATCCGTCAGCCGGGTCACGATAGCGACTGCGATTCCGGGCCGGTAGAGACCGCCTGCACCACTGGTCACGAACACGTCGCCCCGCTTGAGCGGATTGATGCCCAGGTTGATGAGGCGGATGTTGATCAGCCCATCACCGCGCCCTTCGGCAAAGGCGACCGTATTGTCGCCCGCACGGCGGACCGGCAGTACGCTCTCGCTATCGGTGATGAGCAGCACGCGAGAGGAATGGCGCGCCGATTCCAGCACCCGGCCTACGATGCCACGTTCGCTCCGCACCGGCATACCCGGTCGCACGCCGTCCGAACGCCCGGCACCCAGATAGGCAAAGCGGCGCGTGCTCGAACTGCTGGAGCCGACGAGCCGCGCCACCGCGACAGGCTTTACGCCCAGTTCCTGCAGGCCCAGCAGCGCTTTTAGCCGCCGGTTTTCCTCTTCGATGGAGCGCGCTTCGGCGAGCCGGATCCGCGCAATCTCGACCTGCTTCTTGAGCTCGGCATTCTGCTGTCCGGCTTCGAGATAGCCCTGCACCGATTCGAAGAAGCCACGGCCTGTGCTGCGCGTGCCTGCCGAAACCTGGGCGGCGGGGGAGGTTGCGTCGCTGAAAAGTCCGCGCAGCCCGCTGAAGGCGGCCGGCTGGAGGAGCGAGACGACCAGCAGCACGATGCCCAGCAGCATTGCCAGCACAATCACGACATATCCCGTGAAGGCACTGTACTGGGCCTTCCTGGAATGCCCCGATATTCGCTGCTTGGACCCCGACAGGGCCATATTTCCTCCGTCCGGTCTGGCCCGGTTGCCCTTGGCTTAGGCCGTCATCAACACGCCGCGGAACACCGGGTCTTCCATTGCCCGGCCGGTGCCGACCGCGACGCATGAAAGCGGGTCTTCCGCAATGCTGACCGGCAGCCCCGTTTCCTCGCGCAGGTGATCGTCCAGCCCGGTGATCAATGCCCCGCCACCGGTCAAGACAATGCCCTGATCCACAATGTCGGCAGCGAGTTCGGGCGCGGTATTTTCCAAAGCGATCCGCACGCCTTCGACGATGGCACCAATAGGCTCGCTCAGCGCTTCGGCGATATGCGACTGATTGATGGTGATCTCTTTCGGAACACCATTTACGAGATCCCTACCCTTGATGGTGATCGTTTCGCCAACGCCATCGGCCGGGGCCACGGCCACGCCGTAATCCTTCTTGATGCGCTCTGCGGTGGATTCACCGATCAGCAGGTTGTGGTGTCGGCGGACGTAGGAAACGATCGCTTCGTCCATCTTGTCGCCGCCGGTGCGGACCGAGGTGGTGTAGGCTAGGCCGCGCAGCGAGAGCACGGCGACTTCGGTCGTACCGCCGCCGATATCGACGACCATCGAACCGACCGGCTCGGTCACCGGCATGTCGGCACCGATTGCGGCGGCCATAGGCTCCAGGATCAGGTACACCGCACTCGCGCCCGCATTGCTGGCGGCATCGCGGATCGCGCGCCGTTCGACCGAGGTGGAGCCCGAAGGGACGCAGATCGTGATTTCGGGGTAGCGGAACAGGCTCTTCTTGCCGTGCACCTTGCGGATGAAGTGCTTGATCATTTCTTCCGCGATTTCGATGTCCGCAATCACCCCGTCGCGCAGCGGGCGGATCGCCTCGATGGAATCGGGCGTCTTGCCCATCATCATCTTCGCATCGTCGCCCACGGCCTTGACGCGCTTGATCCCGTTCAGCGTCTCGATTGCGACCACGGAAGGCTCGTTGAGGATGATTCCCTGATCGGGCACGTAAACCAGCGTGTTCGCGGTGCCCAGATCGATCGCCATGTTCTGCGTGCCGAACTTCAGAAGATTCGAGAAGAAACCCATAGGTCTATGTATTCCGTGCCGAATGATGATCGGCTTTGTCAGGGGTTAAAGGGGCGGACCGGTTGTGCCGATCTTGGAAAGACCGGCATCTAGCGCCCCCTAGCGAAAAACGCGATGCCTTTAAGCAGAAAATGGGCGTAAGTGCGCGGGGCCCGTCGAATTTTTCCACCGTCCCGACTACAAGCGGGCAAATGCCTACCATCAGACGACTGCCAGAAGCGCTGATCAACCGTATCGCCGCAGGTGAGGTGATCGAGCGTCCGGCTGCCGCGCTCAAGGAATTGATGGAAAACGCGATAGACGCGGGGGCAACCCGGATCGCGGTGTCGCTTGAGGAAGGCGGGATCGGCGCCATCGAAGTTGTCGACGATGGCTGCGGTATGGATGCAGCATCGATGGCACTCGCACTCGAACGTCATGCCACGTCCAAGCTGCCCGAAGACCTCGTGGGCGATGGGCACGCGCTGGAGCATGTCGCGACGCTCGGTTTCAGGGGCGAAGCGCTGCCGAGCATTGCCAGCGTAGCGCGGTTCACTCTCGAGAGTAGGCCACACGATGCAGAGAGCGGTTGGCGCCGGGTGGTCGATCATGGCCGCGTGCTGGAGGATAAGCCCACTGCCGTGCCCGCAGGCACGCGCGCGCGGATCGAGGATTTCTTCCGCGAAGTGCCTGCGCGGCGTAAATTCCTGCGCACGCCGCGCAGCGAATATGCCGCCTGCCAGGATATCGTCCGCCGCCTCGCGATGGCACGGCCCGAGATCGGCTTCACCTTCGCCAACAACGGCCGCCGCATCTTCCAGCTCCAGCGGGGCGAGAGCCTGCCCGAACGTGTCGTGCAGCTGGTCGCACGCGAGCTGAAAGACAATTCGGTCGCCATCGACCTTGCGCGGGGCGAGATGACCCTCGGCGGGATTGCGGGACTGCCGACCTATAATCGCGGCGTGGCCGATCATCAGTACCTGTTCGTCAACGGGCGCCCGGTGAAGGACCGCCTGCTGGTCGGCGCAGTGCGCGGTGCCTATGCAGAAATGCTCGCGCGGGATCGGCATGCCGTGCTCGCGCTGTTCCTCGACCTGCCGCCCGAGGATGTCGACGTGAACGTCCATCCGGCGAAGAGCGAGGTGCGCTTTCGCGATCCGCAGGGTGTGCGCGGGATGATCGTGGGTGGATTGCGTGCTGCACTGGCCACGGGTGACAAGCGAAGCGCGCAGGCACCCGATGCAAGGGCGATGGCGAAGTGGCAGGCTGAGCCTGTCGCGGAGCCTGCGCCCGCCTCAGGTTCCATCTTCGATCGGTTCGCGGGGCAGAGCGGCGCACCCTCCGTTCTCAATGAACCGCGTATGGACTGGGGCAGCCCGTCGCCCGACGCACTTCCGTCGGGCCGCGCGGTCGAGGCGGATGAGCCGGCCGAGAACACGCCCGACTATCCGCTAGGCATTGCGCGCGGGCAGATCGCCAACACCTATATCGTCGCCGAAGCGGCAGACGGACTGGTACTGGTCGACCAGCACGCCGCGCACGAACGGCTGACGCTGGAGCGGCTGCGCTCCGCGAATGCCAGCGGTTCCGTCGCGCGCAGTCAGGCCCTACTCATGCCCGAGGTGGTCGAACTCTCCGAAGCCGAGTGCGACCGGATCGAAAGCATCTTGGAAGATCTCGACAAGCTGGGGCTCGCGGTCGAACGCTTCGGGCCTGCAGCCATGCTGGTGCGCAGCCTGCCGCATGCACTGCCCAAGGCCGACCCGCACGCCCTGCTGCGCGATATTGCCGACGATCTGGCGACCAATGGTGTCGACGCAGGGGGCGGTGGCTCGCTGCTGCTCACCGAGAAGATCGAATACGTGCTGGCAACAATGGCGTGTCACGGTTCGGTCAGGGCAGGGCGCACCCTGCGGGTCGAGGAAATGAACGCGCTGCTGCGCGAGATGGAGCGCACTCCGCGATCGGGCCAGTGCAACCACGGTCGGCCGACCTGGGTGAAGCTGTCGATGGATGAGGTCGAAAAACTGTTCGGGAGACACTGATGCGTTTGGGTATTGCGATTTTGGCTGCCGCTTCGGTTCTGGCGAGTGCCTGTAACAACGAGACTGCGGAAAGTTCGGCTGCGCAGGAAAAGGCCGATGCAGAGGATGTTGCCGCGGTAGAGACAGCCAATATGCCGCCACCCGCGGAAGTCGACTTGCAGCCGATCGGATACGACGACATCATGCAGAACCCCCAGATGGAGGGGACAGGCTGCTCTTTCTTTGCATCCGACGAAGATCCTATCGCGATCCTCGGCAGCGATATCGGTTTCGTGAAGGCCGACGGAGACGTCCAGCGCATGTCCCCCGACGCCGGTAGTGCAGAGGGGCCGGCGGGCACGCGGGCAACCTATGACGGGCGAGAATTCTCGCTTCGTCTCGCGGTCAACGAAGCCGAGAAGGAAGACGGTGAGGGCGAGGGCTATTTCACGGCCCCCGCATCACTCGTAGTGGTCGACGGATACGACCGCGAATTGACGAGCAGCGAGGGCCGCGTCGGCTGCGGCGGTTAACCGCCTACCCGGCCTCTACCTGTGAAGGGTCGCGTACCTGGATGATGCCCTTGGCAATCATCTTCAGCACAGGCTCGCCATGCTGGTTGAAAGTGGTCTGCCGCGTCCGGGTGAAGCCCATGTGCGGTTTCGACTTGCTCTGCCGCTTCTCGATCAGTTCGGCTTCCACGCGTAGCGTGTCGCCCGGATAGACCGGCTTCACCCAGCTCAGTTCGTCGATCCCCGGCGATCCGAGCGATGCGCTCTTCTCGCCCGTGAAATGCTCCACCATCATGCGCATGGTCATGGCACAAGTATGCCATCCGCTGGCGGATAAGCGCCCGAAATAGGTTTTCGCCGCTGCTTCATCGTCGAGGTGGAAGGGTTGCGGATCGTACTTGCTTGCGAATTCGATCACTTCTTCGCGGGTGACCTTGTAATTCCCGAAAGACGCCTTGGTCCCGACTTCCAGATCCTCGTAATATTTCATGAATGCAAACTCTCTCTGATCAGAGCGCAGCGCGTAGCAGCATCCAGATTCCCATGGCAATCATCGCGAGGTTCTCGGTCAGCGAAACGAAGCCCAGCGGCACGTTGCTACCCCCGCCGACACAGGCGCATTTGATCTCGCGCTTCTGCACATAGACCGCGTAGAACACGCTGACCGCGCCAACTGTGCCGATGAACAGGGCAATCGGGATCGAGAGCCAAGGAAACAGTCGCCCCGCCATCAGCACCGCGGCCAGTGCTTCGAGGTAGGGGTAGGCATAGGCGTAGGGAACGAAGCGCCGCCCGAGCAGGTCGTACCCGACGAACATGGTCGAAAACTGCTCGACATCCTGCAGTTTCAGCATGGCCAGCATCGCCATCGAAAAGGCGACGAACCACTCCACGGTGCGTATCGTGAGCCCGTCCAGCAGGCCGATGCTCAACGATACTGCCAGCGCAGCAGCCACGGCGAACACCGCCAGAACTGGCCGGTAACTGGTCGCGTCGGGGTCCTTGACGGACTTGCCAAACTTTTCACGCAGGGCATCGTACCCGCCGATGCGCTCGCCATCGATGAAGGTCTGCGGCGTGGTTTCGACGCTGTGTTCGGCCTTGAACGCATCGGTCTGTTCACGCGTTGTGAGGTGGTGGTCCTCGACTTCGAACCCCTCGCTCTCGAGCAGCGATTTCGACTTGATGCCATAGGGACAGACGTGCGTGTCCATCACCATACGGTAGAGCTTAGCGGTTTTGGCCATTGTCAGAACGTGAGGAGCGCGGCGGCATTCTTCAAGTTGCGCGGAATTTCGGGACTTTTCCTTCCGCACCCAGATCGGGGATGATCCGGTAGCGCGCCAGAACCAGACTGAAGAGGCCGAACAGCAGCAGGCCGATCGCCACCAGAGTGAACCAGATGCCATCGTCCGCCAGGCTGGCGACCGCATCGCCGATGGTCTTGACCTGGTCGCTGCCGCCGCCGAACCAACCCGCGTTCAGCAGGCTCACTCCGATCACACCGAACACGACTGCCCGCGCAAGATAGCCCGCACCGCCCAGCCACCGTGTTGGATCGGGTGCCGCCGAGCTGATCCGGTTCATGAATTCACCCGTTATGCCTTTTTTCGCCTGCGCTGCGGCAGCGGCAAAGAAGGCAAGGCCGAGCAGGCCGAGCAGCAGCCCGCCGAATTCTACGCCGAGGACGCCGGATGCCGCTTCCTGCGCACCGCCGCCCGACGAACCGCTATCGGTCGCAAACTTGAACGCGGACCCTGACAAGGCGATGTGACCGATTGCGCTGCCGGCATGGCCGATCCGCTTGCCCCAGCCTTTCGCGTCCGAACCTTCGTTCTCGATATCGAACAACGGCGAGCAGAAGCGAAACAGGGCATAGCCGAACAGGCCCAGCACCATAGTCCACAGGATCGCGGTGCCGGCCGGAAAATCCTCGATTGCCTGGAATACGCCTGCCGTTCCCTCGGCAACCCTCGATGCGCTGGTCAGCGCGACCAGGCCGGTGACGGTGTAAAGAATTGCGCGGCTGAAATAGCCGACGCGCACGAGCCAGCTGAACTTTTCCGACTTGTCGACCATGTCTTCGCGCCCGTGTCTTGATTGGTATTTGCAACCAAACGGAGCAGGGCGCTGATGGTGCCGAAGTGATTAGACGTTAAACTTGAACATCATGACGTCGCCATCCTGTACGAGGTATTCCTTGCCCTCCTGCCGCAGCTTGCCCGCATCCTTTGCGCCGCTTTCTCCACCCAGCGCGATGTAATCGTCATAGGCGATGGTTTCGGCACGGATGAAGCCGCGTTCGAAATCGGTGTGGATTTCGCCCGCCGCCTGCGGAGCCTTGGCGCCTGCGGGGAAGGTCCACGCGCGCGCTTCCTTGGGGCCGCAGGTAAAGAACGTCTGCAGGCCCAGCAGCTTGTATCCGGCGCGGATGATCTTCGCGAGGCCGCTTTCGGTGAGGCCGAGTTCGCCCAAGTATTCGGCGCGGTCTTCGGCCTCCATCTCGACCAGTTCGGCCTCGATTGCGGCAGAGACGACGACGCTCTGCGCACCTTCGGCTTCGGCCTTCTGCGCTACCAGTTCTGACAGGGCATTACCCTGGGCCGCGTCTTCCTCGGCCACGTTGCACACATAAAGTACGGGCTTGGCGGGCAGCAGCGGCGCCTGTTCGAACAGGCGGGCTTCTTCGTCATCGCCGGGCTCGACCAGACGGGCGGGCTTCCCGTCCTTGAGGAATTCGAGCGCCTGCCCGAGTACGCTCGCCAGCGCCTTGGCTTCCTTGTCGCCCCCGGTGGCGCGGCGCTTCGCGTTCTCGACCCGCTTCTCGACGCTTTCGAGGTCGGCCAGCATCAACTCTGTCTCGACCACTTCGGCGTCGGCAATTGGATCGACCTTGTTGGAGACGTGCTGGATATCGTCATCCTCGAAGCAGCGCAGCACGTGGACGATCGCGTCCACCTCGCGAATATTGGCGAGGAACTGGTTGCCCAGGCCTTCGCCCTTGCTCGCACCTTTCACCAGCCCCGCGATATCCACGAAGGCGAGCTGTGTGTGGATGACCTTCGCGCTGCCCGCGATCTCCGCCAGCTTGTCGAGCCGCTCGTCCGGTACCGCGACTTGGCCGACATTGGGCTCGATGGTGCAAAACGGATAATTCGCGGCCTGCGCGGCCTGCGTCTGTGTAAGTGCATTGAACAGCGTCGACTTGCCGACATTGGGCAGGCCGACGATACCGCATTTGAAACCCATGATTGTCCTTCAGGTCAGGCTGGGCGCGTCAGCTCTCCATGCTCGGGAGCTTCGGATCGTCCTCGCATGCCTTCAACGGCTTCGAGCGAACCGAGATGACGCGCGTGATGGTCATCGTGTCGGCGTCGCTGGTAACCGCCATGCACGCGCATTCATAGCCGTAATATCCATTCACCGGCACCTGTTCGCGCGTGCCAGTCCACGGGGCGTCGTCAAACCCAGGCGCCTGGTAGCCACCCTGTTCGCCAATGGTCCACTCGCCATCGGCGTCGATCAGCCACCAGTTGGCGGGTGTCGGGTTCATGAGCCACCCGCAGCGCGTTTCGGCAAGGGCCGGGGTTGTGGCAAGGGCGGCAAGCGCCAGCGCCAGAAGTTGTTGCTTACCCGACATTGTGCACCGCCTTTATCAGCGGCCCGTAGCCTGAATTGCCAAGCCAGTTCAGCTGGGTCTCGGCGGTGACGGCGTTGATTGCGGTCTGCGGCACATTTCCTCCGCTCACCGCGCTTCGCAAGGGGCGCGTGCCCGCAGGCATGGCGATGATCCGGGCAATCGCGGCCGGGATGTCGAGCGGATTGGCAGTGCGGCCCGACCCGTCTTCTTCGCCCATCGAAGCGACCACGCGCGGATAGCCAGTTGTATGAATCTCCGCGGCCCGATCCTTCAACGCTTTGGTATAGATATTGCGGTTGACCCAGACTTGCGTCGGATAGCCACCGGGTTCAATGATCGACACCTCGATCCCGTGCGGCACAAGTTCGTAGGCCAGCTGTTCGGACATTGCCTCCAGCGCGAACTTGGTCGCCGAATAATGCCCTGCATAAGGCACGATCACTCGGCCTAGCTGGCTCGAGATGGGTACGACCAATCCGCTACCCTGCTTGCGCATTCCGGGCAGTACGGCGCGAGCCATGCGGTGTGCCCCGAGCACGTTGGTACCGAAGATAAGGTCGGTCGCCTCCATGTCCTGCACCTCGACCGGGCCGGAGATGCCGATCCCTGCATTATTGACCAGCACATCGATCGGGCCGCCGTTGATCCGCTCTGCCTCGGCCACGCCTTTCGTAACCTGCTCATCAGACAGCACGTCGATTTCGATCACATGAATGTCGAGATCGTCGTCGCTCGCCAGTTGGCGCAGCTCATCCGCCTCCGGGCGGGGCAGGTTGCGCATGGTCGCGAAGACCTTCGCACCCAGACGTGCGTAATGCTCTGCCCCCAGCCTGCCAAAACCCGACGAGCAGCCGGTGATGAGAATGCTCTTGCCCGACAGGTCAGGCTTGCTGACGACCGCATCGCCCTGCGCCCGGGTTGTCGTGGCAGCGAGCACTCCGGTGACGGCAGCGCCTGCCATCAGGCTGCGGCGGGTGAGGGTAGGCATGGTTCTCTCTCTCCTTCGAAAAGGGAGACTACCCGTCCTGCATCCTCAGCGCCACGTCGTTCATAAAGCGAACGTCGTCGCCTTCTGCCAGCCACTGTGATTCCGCCGCCATTGCGCCGAGCATCTGCACGAGATCGTCCATCTCCGCTTTGGCGTAGTTGCCGAGCACATGGCCGCTGACACGGTCTTTGTGACCGGGATGGCCGATGCCGATCCGCACGCGGCGGAAGTCCGGCCCGCCGAGATTGGCAAGGTGCTGGTTGATGGAGCGTAACCCATTATGCCCGGCGAGCCCGCCGCCGACGCGCACCTTCACCTTGAACGGGGCAAGGTCCAGCTCATCGTGGAAGACCGTGAGCGCCTGCGCATCGAGCTTGTAGAACCGCAGCGCCTCGGCAACGGAACGTCCGCTTTCGTTCATGAACGTGCCCGGCTTCAGCAGCAGGACTTTCTCTCGCCCGATCCGGCCTTCCTGCACCCAGCCCTGGAACTTCTTCTGCACGGGGCCGAAATGGTGCATCTCCGCGATGACGTCGCACGCCATGAAGCCGACATTGTGCCGGTGAAGCGCGTAGCGCGGTCCAGGATTGCCGAGGCCGGTCCAGATTTGCATGGCGCCGAACTAGTGCGTGATCCCGCAAATGCCAAACCCGCAAGTGCACGCATGGTACTCGGCGCTTTACCACTGCGTAGAACTACGTCATGCAATCCCGATGCAGGCCATCCGCACAGTATGGAACGCCAAGCCTTTCTTCTGGCTGCTGCTGACGATCCCGGCAATCGCGCCGCTGATAGGCTATTTCGGTGGATCGCTCAGCGCGCACGATGTGGTCTACCCTTTGGGCGAGTGGGGCGCGCGCTGGCTGATCCTTGCGTTGATCGTAGGGCCTCTGGCGACGATCTTCCGCAGACTGGGCTGGGCCAAATGGCTGGTCCAGCGCCGCCGCGCACTGGGTGTGATGGCCTTCGTCTACGGCCTCGTCCACCTGGTCTTCTATGCGATCGACAAGGGCACGCTGGATACAATTCTGGCCGAGTTGCCCGAGATCGGCATCTGGACCGGATGGGTTGCCGTGCTGCTAATGCTGCCACTTGCGCTCACCAGCAATGATACTTCGGTGCGCGTGATGAGGGCGGCATGGAAGAAGCTGCACCTGCTCGCGTATCCCGCCTTCGTATTCGTGATGGCCCATTGGGCGCTTATCGGCGATTTTGGCGCGCTCGTATGGGCGGTGCCGGTCATCGCCCTACAGGCCTGGGGCTTCCTGATCCGCAAGCGATAGAATCGAAAACGCCGGACCTCCCGTGGGAAGCCCGGCGTTCCGGTTACCCTGATAATCAGGCTTATTCGCCGTCGACGACCTGGTCGTCTTCGCCTTCCACGGTTTCGGCCTTCTGCTCGATAACCTCGGTTTCAGGCGTCTCGTCGGATTCTTCGCTCTCGCTCTTCTTCAGAGCCGACGGAGCGACGAAGGTAGCAATCGTGAAGTCGCGATCGGTGATCGCCGAGGCGCTGCCTTCGGGCAGGTCGACTTCGCTGATGTGGATCGAATCGCCCACTTCCTTGCCCTTGACGGAAATGGTGATTTCCGACGGGATCTTGTCCGCCTCGCAAACCAGTTCCAGCTCGTGGCGAACGATGTTGAGCACGCCGCCCTTCTTGAGGCCGGGCGATTCTTCTTCGTCGACGAACACGACGGGGACGCTCACATCCACCTTCGCGCCCTTGGCAAGGCGCAGGAAGTCCACGTGCTCGGGACGGTCGGTTACCGGGTGCAGCGCCACGTCCTTGGGCAGGGTGCGCACCTTCTTGCCGCCGACTTCGATCTCGATGATCGAGTTCATGAAGTGGCCGGTATCCAGCTGGCGGACCAGCAGGCGTTCCTCGATGTGGATCGGGGTGGGTTCTTCCTTGCCGCCGTAAATCACGGCGGGGACACGGCCTTCGCGACGCAGTGCCCGGGAGGCTCCCTTGCCAGCCCGGTCGCGCGTCTCGGCCGGCAGGGTCAGAGCGTCGCTCATCGTATGCTACCTTTCGAAATGCGGGTATAGTTTGTCTTCGGTCCGCCACGCCTCCAGGGATGCACATGGCGCCGAAGCGCGCCGCTGTTAGGGGCAAGCGTCAGGGAAAGCAAGGGCAAAACGGCTCAATCGAGCCGACGGACGGTGTATCCCTTCGCCCGGAGGAGGGCGACCAGCCCGTCTTCCCCCACCATGTGCGCCGCGCCGACCGCGATCAGCGGCTGAGGTTCGCCGGCCAGCAGCTTTTCGATAGGCGCTACCCAACTGGCGTTCCGGCGCGCGAGCAAGGCATCGCGGATCTCTGCATTCTCCAGCATGCCATCATGGGTCAGGCGCTCCAGCCCGTCGGCATCGCCCGCCAGATAGAGTGTGACGGGCCGCATGCGGTAGGCAGGATCGGCCTGCGATTCATCGACGATCGCGGCCAGCATCGTGCGCTGCGCCTCTTCGGAAAGACTGTCGAATGCCAGGAATTGCGCGCGCGCCCCTTCGAGTTCCACGATCTGGCGCCGACCGAAATCCTCGATCAGCGCACGGTCGACGCCGTTCTTGATATCGGTATCGGTTCGGACGGTCTGGGCCAGGATCAGCGCGGCTCCCCAACTCTCGATCCGCGAGAAATCCTCCAGACGGTAGCTCGATTGCTCGACCAGCTCGGTCAGCCGCTCTCGCTGGGCGAGCGGCACGCGCGTGGTGAGCGGAGGCTGGCCTGCGGAGAATGCGAGCGGCAGGAACGCGCTGGCCATCGCGCGTCCATCGCCCAGGTCGGCAACCTCTACCGCAAGGATGTCTGCATCGGCGATAACCCGGTCGACGCTCCAGCTGCGCCACTCCGCATTGTCCGGCAAGGCATGGATGGTGCCGAGCAGCCAGCCCTCGACCTTGCCGGCATCGGGGCCATCGGCCCGCGCGATTTCCCACAGCAGCGGATTGGTGGTGTCCGAAGACCCGTCCTCGTGATCCTCCGGCTGGCCGCAGGCAACGGTCAGGCATGCGAGGAAAGCGAGGAGTAGAGTTCTTATCATCGGGAGAAGCTTACTGGATGCGGGTTATTTGTATACCGCGCTCGGCCAGCTTTTCCTGCAGGTTTTCCTTGCCTGCCAGATGGCCCGCGCCGACCGCCATGAAGATCGTGCCGGGCTGGTCGAGCCGCTCGTCGATCCACACCGCCCAGTTGGCATTGCGCGTATAGAGCAGGCGGTTGGCGAGCACGGGGTCGCTTTCGAGCGCTTCATTCAACAGATCGCCCAGGCCCTCGACATCGCCGACCGCCCATTCGTCGACCAGCTCAACTAGGATCGGGCCGATATTGTCCACCTCCTCGGCCGTCTGCACCAGGTACTCGACCTGTGCGTCCTGTGGCAGGCCGTCGAAGATCGACAGCTGGAACTGGATGGTTTCGAGGCTGTCGCGGCCCTTGGTGTCACCGATTATGCTTTCCAGCACGTTTTCGGTGCCGTTCTCTTCCTTGAAGCCTGCGTTCTGGTAGGCGATCTGCGAGATCGTCAGCGCTGCGTACCATGGTTCCAACTGGTCCAGCGCGTTGACCGGCAGGTTGAGCTTGGTAAGCGCGCCTTCGTAGGTCTCGCGCTCGTTCTCATCCATCAGGCTGCGCACAGTGATACCCTGCGGCAGTATCGCCGTCGCCTGGACGATAGAGGGCATCTGCGCCATGGCCGCAGGCGTCATATCGATTTCGGTGACCAGCGTATCGCTTGCATCGAGCGCGCTCTTTACCGTTCCGCTGTACCAGTCGATGTCGTCGGGCAAGGTGTGAACCGTACCGAAGATATAGATCGTGGTGTCCTTGTCGCCGACCATCCACAATGCCGGCACATTCATCCCGACTTCGCTGGCAGGCACCTGCGTGCTCGCCACGGGAGTGGGCTTCGATTGATATTGCGCGCAACCCGCTGCACCGAAAGCGAGCGAAAGGGTGGCACATGCGCCGGCCAGAAGGGAAATTTTGCGAGAGGGCATGGGGCTTCTCCTTGGAAGGGATTGAATGGGTCGTAATTTGTGCGGGGTCTTGGGCTGGGTCAGCGCAGGCCCAGTTTGCGCAGGCCGTAACTTGCGCCTGTGATCAGCATCATCGCCACTATGATGGCAAACGCGCTCGGTTCGCCGCTATATTCGAGCTGTGCGAGAAAGTACCACACAGCGAAAACGATGAGGCCGCCGTACAGGCCGGTGAGATGGGCCCACAGGTTGTCCATAAGGTCCAGTTCGTCGATGCGCCGGAAATAGTCGCGGGTGAAGTAAGCAAAGCCCACCGCCACCACTGCGACGGCAATCAGCGCAGCCCACCGGGGCAAGAAGTCGTTTTCCGCAAGACTGGTCATCGTTCCGCTCACCAGACCGGCCAGGATTGCGCCCACCATCGCTATTCCGAGGTAGCGCCAGAAGCGCTTCCGGCGTGATTTCAGGCGTTCTTCGCCCGATGTCTCCACAGATTCACTCGTCATGGAAAATCTCCTCAACGGGCATGTCGAACAGGCGCCCGATCTTGAAGGCGAGGCCCAGCGAGGGGTCGTGCTTACCGGTTTCGATAGCGTTGATCGCCTGCCGGCTAACGTCGAGCCTCCCGGCCAGCTCAGCCTGGCTCCAGTCTCGCTCGGCGCGCAAAACCTTGAGGCGGTTCTTCACCCGACCGCCTGCACGAGCTTGGCGGCAATATTTCCCGCGCCATACCCGGCAAGGAAAAGGAACAGCAGCGCGCCAAGCATGACGAGGTAGGTTTTCGGCTTCTTGAGTTCGATATTCATAGTGCGATCTCTTTGGTGTGTCAGGTTATGCTGACTTTATGTCGCGATTCGTTGCTCATGTCAACACAACCTGACAAACAGACCTGCATGCCTGACATTGGTGCATCGCGGTACAGTCGGCGTTGACGCTGTCGCGCGGCTTCGCCATGGCGCTTGGCCTGATGAACCGCGATCCGAAAACATCTTTCCAGGACATGATCCTCGCGCTGCACGACTTCTGGGCGGGGCAGGGCTGCGTGATCCTGCAACCCTACGACATGCGGATGGGGGCTGGCACATTCCACACGGCGACCACCTTGCGCGCGCTGGGGCCCGAGCCGTGGAACGCCGCCTTCGTGCAGCCATGCCGCCGCCCGACCGATGGCCGCTATGGCGAGAACCCGAACCGGTTGCAGCACTATTACCAGTACCAGGTCATCCTGAAGCCGAGCCCGCCGGACATCCAGGATCTTTATCTGGAAAGCCTGCGCGTGATCGGGATCGATCCCCTGAAGCACGATATCCGCTTCGTTGAGGATGACTGGGAAAGCCCGACGCTCGGCGCATGGGGACTGGGCTGGGAAGTCTGGTGCGACGGGATGGAGGTGACCCAGTTCACCTATTTCCAGCAGATGGGCGGGTTCGACTGCAAGCCGGTCGCGGGCGAGCTGACCTACGGGCTGGAACGCCTCGCGATGTATATCCAGGGCGTCGACAATGTGTACGACCTGAATTTCAATGGGCAGGGTGTGAGCTACGGCGAAGTCTTCCTCGAAAACGAAAAGCAGATGTCGAAATGGAACTTCGAGGTCGCCGAAACCGACGCGTTGTTCGACCTGTTCGCCAAGGCCGAGAAGGAGTGCGAGAACGCGCTCGCAAATGATGTCCCCATCGCCGCCTACGAGCAGGCGGTGGAGGCCAGCCATATCTTCAACCTGCTGCAGGCGCGCGGCGTGATCAGCGTGCAGGAACGCGCTTCGTATATGGGCCGCGTGCGCGACCTCGCGCGCGGGTCCTGCGAGAAATACGCGCAACTGATGGCGCCCAAGTGGGCCGAAAAATATCCGGAGTGGTCCCTGTGAACGAACGTTCACCCGACAAGAACGCGAGTGAGTTCCTCCTCGAACTGCGCTCCGAAGAAATTCCCGCACGAATGCAGGCGGGCGCGCGCGGTGAACTGGAAAAGCTGTTCCGGCGCGCGATGGACGCTGCGGGCGTTGCAATGGGCGAGGTCACCGTCTACTCGACCCCGCGTCGCCTCGCGCTGATCGCGCGCGACCTGCCGACCGAGACGCAGGCCGTCAGCGAAGAAGCCAAGGGCCCGCCCGTGGGCGCGCCCGACCAGGCGGTCGACGGCTTCTGCCGAAAGAACAACGTGACGCGAGACCAGCTGGAAGTGCGCGAGGTAAAGGGCCGCGAGACGTACTTCGCGGTGATCGACACGCCGGGCAGGGCGGTGCGCGACGTGCTTGCCGAAGCGATCCCGGCAATCATCCGCGACTTCGCCTGGCCCAAGTCGATGCGCTGGGGCGCGGCGTCGATCAGCACCGAGAGCATGCGCTGGGTGAGACCCCTCAGCGGCATCGTCGCGCTGCTGGGCGACGAGGTGGTCGAGTGCGAGGTGCATGGCGTTACTTCGGGCGCGGTCACATTGGGCCACCGGTTCCACCACTCGGGCGACATCACCATCGGCAACGCGGACGACTATGCCGTGAAGCTGCGCGCTGCGCATGTGATCGTGGACCATGAAGAGCGCGCCGCGCTGATCCGCGATGGCGCAGCGAAGGTTGCCTCGGAAGCCGGGTTAAAGCTCGTCGAGGACGAGGGTCTGGTGGTCGAGAATGCCGGGCTGACCGAGTGGCCGATCCCGCTGCTGGGTCGGTTCGAAGAAGATTTCCTCGAAGTCCCGCCCGAGACGATCCAACTCACCGCCCGCGTGAACCAGAAGTATTTCGTGTGCGAAAGCGCGGACGGCAAGCTGGCCAACGCGTTCATCTGCACCGCCAATATCGAGGCGGAGGATGGCGGCGCGGCCATCGTGGACGGCAACCGCAAGGTGCTCGCGGCACGGCTTTCCGATGCGCGGTTCTTCTGGGACGTGGACCGCAAGAAGACGCTCGCCGAACACGCCGAGGGGCTGAAGCGAATCACCTTCCACGAGAAGCTGGGCACGGTCGCCGACAAAGTCGAGCGGGTCGCCAAGCTCGCCCGCTGGCTGGTGGAGGAGGGGATTGTTACTGCTCAACCCCGTCATTCCCGCGCAGGCGGGAATCCCGCTTCTTCAGGTGCGGGCGCGGAAGGAAGCGGGACCCCCGCCTCCGCGGGGGTGACGAAAGAGGATTTGGCCGAAATGGCCGAGCAGGCCGCGCGGCTGTGCAAGGCCGATCTGGTCACCGAGATGGTCGGCGAGTTCCCCGAGTTGCAGGGCTTGATGGGCGGCTACTACGCCCGCGCCGAGGGGCTGCCCGATGCGGTCGCCGACGCGATCCGCGATCACTACAAGCCGGTCGGGCAGGGCGACGATGTGCCGACTGCTCCGGTGACGATGGCGGTGAGCCTGGCGGACAAGCTGGATACGATTGTGGCATTTTTTGCTGTCGGGGAAACGCCAACCGGATCGAAAGACCCGTTTGCCCTTCGACGCGCGGCTCTCGGCATCATCCGCATTTTGTCTGAGCGTGGCTTGCGATTGTCGATGGATCGAGTGACGATGCCCATTGCGAAGCTCCTCGCTATGCATATCGCGATTGGTGAGTATCGGCGCTTGGGTGAGGCCGACGTTTCATTGATCGAAACATGGTATGACGCGGCAGTCTCTGATCGTCCGTTTCAGTTTTCCGACAATGGTGCTGCTTGGCGATACCAAGAGAATCTCGCTGGTAAGCAACACATGGCAAATGAACTGAGCAAGCCCATTCACTGGGTTGAATCAATTTACCTTGCTCTCTTGGATGGTGTCGAGAACCTCCTCGACTTCTTCGCCGACCGCCTGAAGGTCCAACAGCGCGAAGCCGGTGTCCGCCACGACCTGATCGACGCGGTGTTCGCGCTCGGCGGGGAGGACGATCTCGTCCGCCTGCTCGCCCGCGTTCGCGCGCTCCAGAGTTTCATGGAAACAGAGGACGGCACCAACCTGCTCGCCGGGTACAAGCGCGCGGCGAATATCCTCAAGAAGGAAGACTGGCGGGGCGCCGAGCAGGAAACCCCCCAGAACGGCGAAGAAGACCCGCTGGTGCTGGTCGACGATCCGGACATGAGAGATATTGTCGCGGCTCAGGTGGCAGAGCAGGGCAAAAAAGCGCTGTCCTACACGCCCGAACCGGCCGAGAAGGACCTGATCGATGCGCTCGACGCGGCGGGGCCCAAGGCTGCGACCGCGATCGGGGCGGAGGATTTCGAAGGCGCAATGTCCGCCCTCGCATCGCTGCGTGCACCGATCGACGCGTTCTTTGACAATGTGACCGTGAACGATCCCGACCAGGCAAAGCGCGCCGCGCGCCTCGCTTTGCTTGCCCGCTTCCGTGCCGCAGTGCACAATGTGGCAGATTTCTCGAAAATCGAGGGATGAGAATTTGGGCCTATAACACTGTGTCAGGTGTGTCAGGCGACCCGGAAGGCATGATGTAATGAGCCAGACAGTCTACCCCTTCGGCGGCAATGCCGATCACTCCGATCCACGCCAGAAGGACAAGACCATTACCGGCGGCAAGGGCGCGAACCTTGCCGAAATGGCGAGCATCGGCCTGCCGGTGCCCCCCGGTTTCACCATCACGACCGAGGAATGCTTGCGCTACCTCGACGGCGCGCACGAATTCACCGATGCGCTGAAGGCCGCGGTTGCCGATGGCGTCGGCCATGTCGAGCAGACCGTGGGCAAGAAGCTGGGCGATGCGAGCGATCCGTTGCTCGTCTCGGTCCGCTCCGGCGCGGCGATCTCCATGCCCGGCATGATGGACACCGTGCTGAACCTGGGCCTCAACGACGAGACGGTGAAGGGCCTCGCAGCGACAAGCGGCGATGCGCGGTTTGCGTGGGACAGCTACCGCCGGTTCATCCAGATGTACTCGGACGTGGTGCTCGGCCTCGATCACGGATTGTTCGAGGAAGCGCTGGAGATCATGCGCGAGGATAACGGCTTCTACTCGGATACCGAGATGCAGGCCGAGCATTGGGAAGCACTGGTTGGCGAATACCTGGAAATCGTCGCGAACGAGCAGGACGAGCCTTTCCCGCAGGATGTGAATACTCAGTTGTGGGGTGCGATCCGCGCAGTGTTCGACAGCTGGGATAGCGAACGGGCGAAAATCTACCGCCGGTTGAACGACATCCCGCACGATCTGGGCACGGCGGTGAACGTGCAGGCGATGGTGTTCGGCAATATGGGCGATACCTCGGCGACGGGTGTGGCCTTCACGCGCGATCCCTCGACCGGGGAGAACGTGTTCTACGGCGAATGGCTGGTGAACGCGCAGGGCGAGGATGTGGTGGCGGGCATTCGCACGCCGCAATACCTCACCAAGGCGCGGCGCGAGGAAGCGGGTGCCGACAAGCCGAGCATGGAAGAGGCCATGCCCGAGGCTTACGGCGAACTGGCGCGCGTGTTCGACCTGCTCGAAAAGCACTACAAGGACATGCAGGACATCGAGTTCACGGTGCAGGACGGCCAGCTGTTCCTGCTCCAGACCCGCAATGGCAAGCGCACCGCCAAGGCCGCGCTCAAGATGGCGGTGGACATGGAGGGCGAGGGGCTGATCGACCAGCGGACCGCGATCCTGCGGATCGACCCGATGGCGCTCGACCAGCTGCTGCACCCCACGCTCGACCCCGATGCGCCGCGCGACGTGCTGACCAGCGGCCTGCCTGCCTCGCCCGGCGCGGCTTCGGGCAAGATCGCGCTCGACGCCGATACGGCCGAGCTGTGGGCCAATCGCGGCGATGCGGTGATCCTGGTGCGGGTCGAGACTTCACCCGAGGACATCCACGGCATGCACGCGGCGAAGGGCATCCTGACCGCGCGCGGCGGGATGACCAGCCACGCGGCGGTGGTGGCGCGCGGCATGGGTCGGCCCTGTGTGTCGGGCGCCAGCGGCGTGTCGATCGACAAGGCCGCGCGCACGGTCAGGATCGGCTCTGCCGAATTGGCCGAAGGCGATGTCATCACGCTCGACGGCGGCAACGGGCAGGTCATGCGCGGGCTGGTCCCGACGATCGAGCCGGAGCTGGCGGGCGATTTCGCGAAGGTCATGAAATGGGCCGACGAGGCGCGCCGCATGGGCGTGCGGACCAATGCCGAAACGCCCGAAGACTGCAAGACCGCGCGCAGCTTCGGAGCGGAAGGCATCGGCTTGTGCCGGACCGAACACATGTTCTTCGATGCGGACCGGATCATGGCGGTGCGCGAGATGATCCTCGCCGAACGCGAGGAAGGGCGCCGCGCCGCCCTCGCCAAGCTGCTGCCCGAACAGCGCAGCGATTTCGAAGCCATCTTCGAAGTGATGGCGGGCTTGCCATGCACGATCCGCCTGCTCGATCCGCCGCTGCACGAGTTCCTGCCCGCCAGCGACGGCGATTTTGCCGACCTGGTGGAGGCTACGGGACTTCCGGCAGAGCGGCTAAAGCAGCGGGTGGCCGAGTTGCACGAGTTCAACCCGATGCTGGGCCACCGCGGCTGCCGCCTCGGGATCACCTACCCCGAAATCTACGAGATGCAGGCGCGTGCGATCTTCGAGGCAGCATGCGCGGTACAGAAGCGCTCCGGCGAGGCGCCGCTGCCCGAAGTGATGATCCCGCTGGTCGCGACGGCTCGTGAGTTGCAGATCCTGCGAGCGCTGGTCGACCGGGTGGCGGAAGAGGTGTTCGGCGAGACAGGCACGCGCGTCGAATACCTCGTCGGCACGATGATCGAGCTGCCGCGCGCGGCTCTGATGGCGGGCGAAATCGCCGAGGAAGCGCGCTTCTTCAGCTTCGGCACCAACGACCTTACGCAAACCACGCTGGGGCTGAGCCGCGACGATGCGGGACGGTTCCTGGGCGCCTATGTCGACCGCGGCATCTTCGCGCGCGATCCGTTCGTCAGCCTCGACGTGGATGGCGTGGGCCAACTGGTTGAGCTTGCAGCCGAGCGGGGGCGCAAGACGCGCGGCGACATCAAGCTGGGGATCTGCGGCGAGCATGGTGGCGACCCGGCGAGCATCGGGTTCTGCGAGAAAGTGGGGCTCGACTATGTCAGCGCCTCGCCCTTCCGCGTGCCGATTGCGCGGCTGGCAGCGGCGCAAGCGGCTCTGCGGAAAACCTAGCTCCAGCCCGTGAGGGAGAGGATTTCGAAAGTCTCGCTCACCTTGCCATCCGGCTCCTTGAGCGACTCGAAACCGGCCTGCGCACGCGCCCAGCTGGAGCGGGTGAAGGCCGGCGGAGCATCGGCGAGGATGCCGCCCAGCCCCTGATCGCGCAGGTCCGCGACAAGCCGGTTGAAGTCGCCGTAGCGCGCCCGAAGGGTGCGGCTGTCGACCACCTGCTTGGTAAAGCCTGCGCGACTCATCAGCCCGCTCGCCGCCGGACGGTCGATCTGCGGGTGGATGCGTGCATGGGTCCGCTCACCATCAGCAACCTGTACAGCCTCACGCATCGCGGGGAGTGTGCCTGCGCCTAGGCACTGGGCGATCATCATGCCGCCCGGTTCCAGGGCATGGCGGACATGCATCAGCGCGCCGGGCAGGTCGTTGAGCGTGTCGAGAAGACCAAGGCTCAGCACATAACGATAGGTGCGGGGGTAGGGCTGCTCCTCATCGAAGTCGTGCGGCCCCACGCTCTCGACATCGAACCCACGCGAGCGGAGTGCGGGGGCAAGCTGCCCAGTCATGTCGCCCATCAGGAGCGCAGAGCCCGGGTCGGCGCGGGTAAAATCCAACCGCTCGACAATATCCTCGACCATGTCGTCGAACACGAAGGTCGCCGGATCGCTCGATTGCTGCCGGCCCAGCGCACGGAGGAAGCGCGCCTGCCTGCGGGTGTGCGAGAATATCCGGGGCACGCTTCGTTGGTTGGGGCGATCGGTCATGCCGCTTGCCTACATGGGGGCGGGGGGGCAGCTTAGTGCGCGATGCCCGCCATCCCATTCTCCTCCGCTCTGAAACCGCTGGTCGATTTCATCTACCCGCCGCGATGCCCGCTGTGCGGGGAGGGGACCGCAGCGGGCCCGGGCCTGTGCGGTGCGTGCTGGGACACGCTCGACTTTCCCGGAGAGCCTGCCTGCACGCAGTGCCAGACACCGCTCGAAACCGCCGCAATGGGCAGCATTTGCACCGCCTGTCACCTGCACCGGCCCGAGCATGCAGGAATCGCAGCGGCCATGCTTTACAATGATCCGGCACGCCAACTGGTGCTCAGATTCAAGCATGGAGGCAGGATCGGCCTCGCCAAGCTGATGGGCCGACTGATCGCCGCGCGCCTTGTCAACGCACCCGCTGATGCGGTGCTGATAGCGGTGCCGCTCCATCGCGTGCGGTTATGGATGCGCGGGTATAACCAGGCAGCGCTGCTTGCCCGGGCTATCTCCACGCATACCGGAATGGCGGTGATGGTGGACGGACTCAAACGCACACGCGCAACGCCGAAGCTTGGCGGGCTCGGACGCAAGCAAAGAGCAAAGGTCTTGCGCGGTGCCATTCGTGTGAACGAGGCGCGCGCAGCCTCCATCCGGGGCCGCCATGTGGTTTTGGTCGACGATGTGCTGACCAGCGGCGCGACGAGTTCGGCCTGCGTTCGGGCCTTGCTGGTCGCGGGTGCGAAAAGCGTTCGCATCGCATGCTTCGCGCGGGTAGCCGATCAGTCGACGTCGGATATCGCAACACCGAAACACGAAACGCCCGAGACCGCAAAGGTCCCGGGCGCCGCGTGACGAAATTTTCAAGGAGTGCCCGGCCGTTCCCCCGAAAGGCCGTATGGCAATCCAAAACCCTCGTCTGCACAACGCCGGAAAAACCCCCATCCGGCGATGCGTCCCCCTGAACCCGGCGCGTCTGTGCGGCGCCTCGGCCTGAAGGGTGACCGTCTCCGATCACGCAAAGCAGTTTTTCCAATATGCCCCTCTCTTGCAACGACGTCGTTGTGTTGGCGAAAGGATTCGCCCACCAGTGTTGTGCGGAGGCAACAATCGGGTCACTCAATACCCACACGAAGACAGGAAGTTTTTCATGCAAGGTTGTGATCCAGATGATCGCGAAGATGGCACGCGTTTCATGCCCAAATTCGGTGCCGACCGGCTGGTCACCGGAGTGGTCGTGGATGCGAACACGCGCGAGGTGTTGATGGTCGCCCATCTGGATCAGGAAGCGATCGATGCGACCCGTGAGACGGGGCTGGCGCATTTCCACTCGCGATCACGCGGCAAGCTCTGGTGCAAAGGGGAGACCAGCGGAAATGTGCTGCGCGTGCAGGAGATACACGTCGATTGCGATCAGGATGCGTTGGTGATCGTTGCCGAACCCGCAGGGCCTGCCTGCCACACTGGTGCACGCAGCTGCTTCTACCGCAAGCTCGACTCTGATGACCGGTTGATCCGGCTCGATAGTTGACCTTTACGTAAAGGGGATTATACGGCCCCTATGACCCAAGCCGCAGCCAAGACCGCCTATTCCGGTGCCGGAGCTCATCTTGACCGGCCGGACGAGCACGAACGCGAGACTTACGCGATTTCGGATCTGACCGCCGAGTTCGACTGTACGGCCCGCGCGCTCCGCTTCTACGAAGATGAAGGGCTGATCGCCCCGACCCGCAACGGGCTATCGCGCATCTATTCGCAGCGCGACCGCGCGCGCCTCGCGTGGATCATGCGCGCCAAAAACGTCGGTTTCAGCCTGGCCGAGATCAAGGAAATGATCGACCTGTACGACTTGGGCGATGGCCGGGTCGAACAGCGCCGCGTCACGATCGAGCGGTGTCGCGCGCATGTCGCCAAGCTGAAACAGCAGCGCGACGACATCGATTCCTCGATCAGCGAACTCACCGCTTTCATCGCTCACGTCGAGCAAGTCGACCAGGACTGAACCCCTACTAAACCCCTCTGCCGCAAAGGACCCTCCGATGCCCAGCTATACCGCCCCGACCCGCGACTTCCGCTTCATCATCAACGAAATGCTCGAGCTGGAAAGCTACGGCAACCTGCCGGGCTTCGAGAATGCGAGCACCGATATGGTGAACACCATTCTCGACGAAGCGGGCAAGTTCACCGCCGAGGTCCTGCAGCCGCTGAACCAGGTGGGCGACCAGGAGGGGTGCACCCGGCACGAAGATGGCTCGGTGACCACGCCGACCGGGTTCAAGGATGCGTTCGACCAGTTCCGCGAGGCGGGTTGGGGCACGCTTTCGATGCCCGAGGAGTTCGGCGGACAGGGCCTGCCGCATGTCGTCGCCTTCGCGATGGAAGAGATGATCTCTTCGGCCAACCAGTCCTTCGGCATGTATCCCGGCCTCACCAACGGGGCGATCTCCGCCCTCATTGCCAAGGGCAGCCAGGAGCAGAAGGAAAAGTACCTGCCCAAGATGGTCAACTGCGAATGGACCGGCACCATGAACCTGACCGAGCCGCATTGCGGCACGGACCTGGGCCTGATCCGCACCAAGGCCGAACCGCAGGCCGATGGCAGCTACGCGATCACCGGCACCAAGATCTTCATCTCCGCCGGCGAGCATGACATGTCGGAGAATATCATCCACCTCGTGCTGGCCAAGACGCCGGGCGCACCCGACAGCTCCAAGGGTATCTCGCTGTTCGTCGTGCCCAAATTCCTCGTGAACGAGGATGGCTCTGTGGGTGAACGCAACGGCGTGATGTGCGGTTCGATCGAGCACAAGATGGGCATCCACGGCAACTCGACCTGCGTCATGAATTATGACGAGGCGAAGGGCTGGATGGTCGGCGAGGAGAACAAGGGCCTCGCCGCGATGTTCATCATGATGAATGCTGCGCGCCTCGGGGTTGGCGTTCAGGGCCTTTCGCAGGCCGAAGTTTCGTACCAGAACGCGGTGACCTATGCGCTGGATCGCCGCCAGGGACGTGCGCTGACCGGCCCCGCCGAACCGAACGAGAAAGCCGATCCGATCTTCGTCCACGCCGATGTGCGCCGCATGCTGATGGACGCGAAAGCCTTCAACGAAGGCATGCGCGCCTTCGCATTGTGGACGGCCCTGCAGCAGGATCTTAGCCATGCGCTGCAGGACGAGGACGAGAAGCAGCTGGCGGACGACCTCGTCGGGCTGATGACCCCGGTCATCAAGGGCTACGGCACCGACAAGGGCTACGACGTCGCCACCAACATGCAGCAGGTTTATGGCGGGCACGGCTATATTGCCGAATGGGGCATGGAGCAGTTCGTTCGCGATGCCCGGATCGCGCAGATCTACGAAGGCACCAACGGTGTGCAGGCGATGGACCTGTGCGGGCGCAAGCTCGCCCAGCACGGCGGACGCGCGGTGCAGGCGTTCTTCAAGCTGGTCGACGATACGGTCGCCGAAGCCAAGGGTGAGGAAGACCTCGCCGAACTCGCCACCGCGCTGGAAAAGGCGGTCGGCGAGCAGAAGGCCGCGACCATGTGGTTCATGCAGAACGCGATGGCCAATCCCAACCACCTCGGCTCGGGAGCGCATCACTACATGCACATCATGGGCATCACCTGCCTGATGCTGATGTGGGTGAAGATGGCGCGCGTCGCCAAGGCTGCGCTGGCCGATGGGACAGGCGACGCAGCGTTCTACGAGGCCAAGCTGGCCACCGCGCGCTACTTCGCGGATCGCTATGTCCCAGATTGCGGTGCCCTGCGTCGCAAGATCGAGGCGGGCAGCGACTCGCTGATGGCGCTGGGCGAAGAGGCGTTTGCGACCGCCGCCTGAATATGGGTCGAGGTGCTAGCGAGCTGCAACACCCGCTGTAGCGCCTAACAGCTCGGCTGCACCTCGACACGCCTGTTGGAGGCCTTGCCTGCCGATGTCTCGTTATCAGCGACAGGCTCGGCTTCTCCCTTGCCGGCAGCAGTGACATTGGCTGCATCCACACCCTTGTCGATCAGCCATTCCACCACCGCTTCTGCGCGTCTTGAGGACAGGTCGAGATTATACTTGTCGGAGCCATCGGAATCGGTGTGGCCTTCGATCACCACCTTCAGCTTCGACCGGTCGGTCAATGCCGCAAGGATCTGTTTCAGCGCAGGCTCCGCGTCCGGCCGGATGGCACTGGAATCCACGTCGAAATTGATGCCGTAGACGATTGCGGCGCGGCACTGGTCAAGCGCCGTCCCAACGGGGTTGGGCGGCGGTTCCTTGCCCGGTGTGCAGCTGGTCGGCGCACCGCCGGGTTCGCCGATGATCCTGCCGAAGGAGCGTCCGATCATCGCGCCGGAGAGCTGGTCTTCCGAATTGATCACCGCGACATTGGGCACGGTATCGCTGCCTACGACATATTTGAGCAGGCCGTTTTCGATCCCGCCCGAGACGGTGTAGCTGGATCCCCCGCTCGTGCCGCACCCGGTAACAAGCGCGCCGTCCTGGATCAGTTCGATCCGGTTGGCGGTCGCGCCGCTGCCGCCGCCGCCTGTCAGCCAGCGACCGGTAAAGTGGTCGTCGGTGGTCTCAACCGGTTCCTGCCTGCCATACCCGAACAGCTCCGTAAAAGCCGTGCCGTGATAATCTTCCGGGTCGACAACCTCGCGCCCCTCAAGCGTAACCCGGATCCACCGCACCGCCTGCTTGCGATCCACCGAGAAGAGCTGCTTGTCGTCATATTGCTCAGCTTCGACATCGAATTTCGCGAGCGTTACAAATCCCTCATCCGGCGATTTTGCCGAGCCTTTTACCGTGACCGTGCGGATATGCGTGCCCTTGCAGCAGCCAAAGCTGGACTGCGGGGGAATGCCGAACTGCGCGAAGGTGGTCGCCGCCGGGAGTTCGATTGTTACAACGATCGGTTCTTCCGGCCCGGTCGGGTTTCGCGACAGGGCGACATAGCCCAACCTGCCGTCCAGAACTGCCCCTGCTGCGAGCCGCTGCGTCTTGGGGTCGTAGCGGATCGGGAAGGCCCCTGCGCCATATGTCAAAAAATCGATTGGCTCGCCTTCGCTATCGACAGCGATATCAGTATCCGAGCTGGAGCGTCCGCCCTTGGCGATGGCAGTTTCGTCAGCCGGATCGGCGGTCGCAGCGGACGTTTCGTCTGCACCCCCGCCGCAGGCAACGAGCCCCAAGCCAACTACGGCCAATAGAAAATCGGACTTGAGACCTCGCATGGAATTCCCCCCCGAAGACTTCGCTCGTTGTTCCACCGTCCAGCCTGCCCTCTGACCGGCGGGATTACTCAGGACCGCGACCTTTCACTCGCCCCGCTCGGCGCGCGCGAAAGCCGTTTCCCAATCGACGAGGTTATCTTTTGCCTCACGTACGAAGGGGCTGGCGCGGACATAGCGCATCAGTGCCCATGCCAGAGCGGAGCCAGGGAAACGAAGCGGGCGGGCAAACTGGCACAGCAGCACGATCCGATGCTGGTCGGTCCGGTTCCACACCTCGTGTTCGTAAGTATCGTCGAACACGAGCCATTCGCCTTCGCGCCAATTGAGGTCCTGATCCTCTACCTGCATCGTGCAGTCGTGCCATTTGGTGGGCACGACCACGCCGAGATGAGCAGTGATGAACGCCTTGGTCACACCGCGGTGACGGCTGATATGCGCACCGGGCGCAAGGATGGAAAAGAAGGCCGAGTTGAGCCCCGGTATGGCGGAAACCAGCTCTGCCGTGCGCGGTGCGCGCGCGATGTTTTCCTCGATCCGGTTGCCGTAACCAATCAGGAAGAAGCTGCGCCAGCTGTCGTCTTCGATGATCCCGCGATGATCGGCCGAGATATCGCGCAGCGGAGGGATCGCATCGACATGGCCGTAAATTTCCTGCGCTTCGCGCTGGATTTCCTGCCAGTGCTTCGCAATCCCCGCCATCCAAGGGAAGTTGCGCGCATCGAACACGGGATCGTTGGAAATCCGTGACGATCTCGCAATAGCGCGATTGATGCCGTGCCGTCGCTTGCGCAGGAAATGGAACAGCGCAGAACGTGCACCATCGGGGGAGGCTTGCCCTCCCGATCCCTGCGCAGAGGGCGGTGGAGCCCCTGTGCCCGACCCCGCTGTTGCGTCGTCCCTGGCCATAGTCGGCCCACTATAGGCCCGGCTTTCCCCCGCTCAAGGGCGTGAAAACAAGTCTTTCAGATAGAACACTTTCACGCCTCGGGCAGGAAATCGGGCACCGACAGATAGCGTTCACCGGTATCGTAGTTGAAGCCGAGCACGCGCGAATCGGCGGCCAGATCGGGCAGCTTCTTCGCAATCGCGGCGAGTGTCGCCCCGCTCGAGATGCCAACCAGCACACCCTCTTCGCGCGCGGCCCGTCGCGCCCACTCCTTTGCCTCGTCCGCAGACACGGGGATTGCGCCGTCGATGGCCGGGGTATGCAGGTTGTCGGGCACGAAGCCCGCGCCAATGCCCTGGATCGGGTGCGGGCCGGGGTCGCCACCGGAGATGACCGGCGACAGTTCGGGCTCGACAGCGAAGGCTTTCATGCCCGACCAGTGCCGCTTCAGTTCTTCGGCACAGCCGGTCAGGTGACCGCCTGTACCTACACCAGTGATTAGTGCGTCTATCGGCGTATCGGTAAAGTCCTCAAGGATTTCCTTGGCGGTCGTGCGCGCGTGAACCTGCCAGTTGCTCTCGTTATCGAACTGGCTTGGCATCCACGCGCCATGGGTTTGCTCGATCAGTTCCTTGGCACGCTCGATTGCGCCCTTCATACCCTTTTCCTTCGGCGTCAGGTCGAAGGTTGCCCCATAGGCGAGCATCAGGCGGCGCCGTTCGAGGCTCATGCTTTCGGGCATGACGAGAACCAGCTTGTAGCCTTTGACCGCGGCGACCATCGCCAAGCCGATACCGGTGTTGCCGCTGGTCGGTTCGATGATCGTACCACCGGGCGCCAGCTTGCCAGCCTTCTCTGCGTCTTCGACCATCGCCAGCGCAATCCGGTCCTTGATGGAACCGCCAGGATTGGCGCGCTCGCTCTTCACCCACACCTCGTGGTCGGGGAACAGCTTCGCGAGGCGGATGTGCGGCGTGTTGCCGATGGTTTCCAGGATGTTGGAGGCTTTCATGGAATCTTCTCCTGCAAGGTCTGTTCGGGGGTTTCCTCTTCCAACGAGGGAGGCGGGTCGAAGGTCCGGGTGTGGCGCAAGACCGGGAAGATCCGGCTCCACATTCCGACGGTGACGATGGCTCCGATCCCGCCGAAGATCACCGCACCGGCGGGGCCGATGATGCTGGCGAGGAAGCCCGAGAATGCGTCTCCACCTTCGTTGGATGCGCTAATGGTGAGCAGGCTGGCGGAGGAAACGCGCCCGCGCTTGTCGTCGGGGGTATGCAACTGGATCAGCGACTGGCGGATGTAGACGCTGAACATGTCCGCCGCGCCCACGATTACCAGCATCGCGAGGCTGAGGGGCATGTTGCGCGAAAGGCCGAACATGATGGTCGCCAGTCCGAACGCAGCCACAGCCCACAGCATCTTGGGCCCGACATTGGTCTTCAAAGGGCGGAAACTGAACCACAGCGCGGTGACCGCTGCGCCGATGGCAGGCGCGGCGGCGAGCTGGGCGAGCCCCGTCTCACCCACCTTCAGGATGTCGTATGCGAAAGGCGGAAACAGCGCGGTCGCCCCGGCAAGGAACACGGCCATCAGGTCGAGCGTGATCGCGCCGAGCACCATCTTGTTCCGGAAGACATAGCGCCAACCATCGATGATCTGGCCGATGGGACGCTGCGCGCCGGTGATCGCCGATCGCGGCACCTTGCCGATCGTACTGATCGCAATGATCGCAACGATGAACAGGCAACTGGCGATGGCATAAGGCAGGGCAGGCGCCGCGTCATAAGCATATCCGCCGATGGCGGGCCCGACGATCATGCCGGTTTGCCAGGCGATCGATGAGAGCGCGATGGCATTGGGCAGGATCGCCTTGGGTACAAGATTTGGCGCAAGCGCGGACAGGGCAGGGCCGTTGAATGCCCGCACGATGCCCAGCAGGACTGCGACGGAGAACAGCGCAGGCAATCCGATCCTGTCGGTATAAGTCATCCACGCGAGGAAACCTGCACCGATCAATTGAAGCAGGATTGTCAGTCGCGCGACCGTCTTGCGGTTGAAGCGGTCCGCAGCCAGCCCGGAGAATGGCGCGAGTACGAACAGCGGCAGGAACTGCAGCAGGCCGATCAGCGCCAACTGTCCCGAGGCGGCAAAGGCATCGAGCCCGTTTTCGCGCGCGATTGTATAAGTTTGCCACCCGATGATCAGCATCATCGCGTACTGGCCGACGATCATGGTGAAGCGGGCGAGCAGGTAGGCGCGGAAATTGTGAATCCGCAGCGGCGTGGTGTCAGGAATGGGTTGGTCAGCCGTCACCCGGCGCCACATGGCACCGCGAAAGCGACGGACAAAGGAAATTTTCCAACTGGGCGTGCAAGCCCAGCTTCTCTCTCGGCCTAGCGGCTACGGCGCAGGCGGGGATTGGGCTGGAGTTCGTCAATCATCATGAGGAAATCGTCGACCCGGATTATCCGTTCGAACTGGAAGCCGGCGCGATTATCCTTGGCCCAGATCAAATAGCCCTCGATCCGGCCGATCACTGGGAAGCTGACGATCACGCGGTCGCCGCGTTCGCCGCCAGTGGCGTTGTCGATCATGAAACCGTTGGCCGACACGTTACTGACATGGAAGGGAACGTCGCCGCGACCGAAATAGTCCGCAATCACTTTATAATCGACCGGGTGGCGGATCGCCGCCCGCTGGTCGGTCACACTGAGATGCGATGCCACAATCAAATCCCCTCGAGGCCCCCATGGCCTCTTCCAGTCCGCCGCTTATGACGGGCAATCGCTGATTTTGCGTTAAACCGCGATGTCCTGAATTGGGACAAAAACCTAGGATTTAAGCGGCTTAGGGGAATATCCTTAGGGCAGCAGGATGCCGTGCTTCTTGCGTCCCAGGGAGAGGCGGCGCTGTGCACCACCGGTAACCGTTACCTGTAGGCCGGGATCGCCCATGACCTCGTCGTCAAGCCGCACCGCCCCTTCCGCAATCTTGCGTTTGGCTTCCTTGTTCGAAGCGGTGAACCCGATCGCGGTAAGGGCGGCAGGCAGGGACATGCCATCGCCCACGCTCAGCGTCGGAAGATCGTCGCCCGCGCCGCCAGCAAATGTCTCGCGCGCAGTCGCTTCGGCCTTGCTCGCCGCATCCTCGCCGCGCACCATCGCAGTTATCGCATTGGCGAGCGCGACCTTTGCATCGTTGATCTCCGCCCCTTCGAGGCGTACGAGCCGTGCGATCTCGTCCAGCGGGATATCGGTGAAGAGCCGCAGGAAACGACCCACGTCACGATCATCCAGATCGGAAGAGCGTCGTGTAGGGAAAGAGTGTGAGATCGCGTG
>NZ_CAXQBM010000007.1:0-9481 GCF_964222115.1 Alteriqipengyuania sp. | reverse complement strand
TGGGAAAGCCGGTGTACGAACTCGACTGCTCGCAATTCCGCCCGCCGATGACAGACGGGCAGATGCGGTTATTGTGATGACGGGCCTTGCACGCTCGCCCACCCTCGGTAGAATCTTGAGCGAACTTGCGTAGGCGTTTCGGGGGGAATTTTGATGAAGGTGGGAATTTTCGGAGCGTTGCTGGCGATCGGGGCGAGCACGACGGTACACGCGCAAAGCTTCGATCCAGAACGCGAACTGGAAGTATTCACCCTCAGCGCGCTCAAGGCCACGCTGGCACAGCTGGGTGCCAACACGGCGGATCAGGAAGGCAAACCCAACATCACCGTCGAATTCTCGAACGGGCTGAACGCCGATGCGGTTCTGATGGCGTGCGAAGATCAGGCCACATCCACCGGCTGCCTCGGCACCTCGATTCTCGTGACCTATTCCACACCCGCCAGTGTCAGCGCGGATCAGGTGCGCGAAGGGATCAATGAATATAATTATCGCCAGAACTTTGGGCGCGCCTATCTAGACCCCAACGGCCAGATCAGCGTGCGATTTTACGTGATTGCCGACGGCGGACTCTCGATGGAAAACTATCGACAATATATCGGGTTGTTCGCGAATTCTGCCGCAAAGCTTCCCGACTACGTCCTGAACTAGGTGCCTCGGACGCTGTCCTACATGGAGCAGACGCGCTAGGCTCGCGTCCGCTCATTGATAATGTCGATCCACCGCAATTTTCGCGCTTCCCGGGTGAGGGTTTTTGCCCTTTAGACAGTGTGTCAGGTGTGTCAGGCGGCGCGTCAGGTCATGCAAATCAGCCGAACGTATTCCCGCCCTCGCCCGGTTTGAAGCGGATGAGTCTGCTGTCGATCAAAGCGGCAGTGCGATTGACCACCGCCTGCTGGTAATCGGCGTCCTTGATCATCTCGAAGAACGCGCTGCCGTTCGGGTACTGCGCGACGAAGCCATCGTGCCACTGCCGGTCGGACGGGCCGGTCACCATCGTCTGGAACGCGCCGCGCCACACGATGCTGCCGCCCACGCGTGTGAAGATCGGCCCGCTGGTTTTCCCATATTCCTCATAGGCGCGGCGCCCGCTCCAGCCCTTGCCCGCATGTTCGTGGCCTTCTGGATACTGCGCCTGCTCTCGATAAAGCAGCAAGTTGAGCATCTGGATCGGCTCGTCGCGCGGCAGGGCCTTGAAAGCCTCGAAGTTCTCGCGGCTCGGGTCGATAAACGTCGTCATGGTGTCATTTCCCAGGGTTCATAATCTGTCCGCTGATCGCCCACGCCGGTCGCGCGACCACCAACAGGCAGCCGACGCCCAGAATGCTCAGCACCGTGGGGGACAGGAAATCCGCCCCGCGAACCGCGCTGAGAACCAGTGTCATGATCAGGAACACCGCGACCGCGAGCCCCAGCCCGATGAAGATCGCGAAGGCGTAACGCAGGCTCATCGGTCGCTAGTCCTTGCCGAACATGCGCCCGAAGATGCCGCGCTTCCTGCCGCCATCTTCCGCCGCAGTATCGCCGTTCTGGACCTCGGTTGCCGGCATCGGCGCAGCTTCTGCCATTGCAGGTTCTGGTGCTTGCTCCTGCGCATCGGGCAGCTTGTAGTCGGCAAAGCGATCGCGCAGGTCCTTCTTGCTGATCTTGCCCGTGGCGGTGTGCGGGATGTCGTCCACGAATTCGACCGCATCGGGCAGCCACCACTTGGCGACATGATCCTTGAGGTAGTCGATCACATCCTGAGCCGTGCAATCCTGCCCTTCCTTGCGAATGCAGAACAGCACCGGGCGCTCGTCCCACTTGGGGTGGAACATGCCGATGGCAGCCGCCTCGGCAATCGCAGGATGGCCCGCAGCGGCGTTCTCCAGCTCGACCGAACTGATCCATTCGCCGCCCGACTTGATGACGTCCTTGGTCCGGTCGGTGATCTGCATCGTGCCATCGGGGTGCAGGATCGCGACATCGCCCGTGTCGAACCAGCCATCGGCGGTCAGCGCGTCTTCCTCCGCCTTGAAATAGCGGCGGATGACCCATGGGCCGCGGATCTGCAACGCGCCCGAGCTTTCGCCGTCGCGCGGCAGGGTTTTGGTCGGATCGTCGAGATCGACCGTGCGCAGTTCCACGCCGAAGATCGGGCGCCCCTGCATCGCAGCCTGATCTACCTTCTGGTCGAGCGTGAGCGTATCCCAGTCGTAAGTCGGCCCGCCCAGCGTGCCGATGGGCGAGGTTTCGGTCATGCCCCAGGCGTGCTGCACGCGGATTCCCGCTTCCATCAGCCGCTTGATCATGAACTTGGGCGCCGCCGAACCGCCGATGGTCGCAGCGCGCAACTTCGGCAGCGGCTTGTCGTTCGCATCGCAATACTGGAACGTGGCGAGCCACACGGTCGGCACGCCCGCACTATCGGTCACGCCTTCGCGCTCCATCAAATCGTACAGCACGCCGGGATCGTTGATCGCGGAGAAGACGAACTTGATGCCTGCCATGCCGCCCGCGAAGGGCAGGCCCCAGCTTGCCGCATGGAACATCGGCACCACCGGCAGCATGACCGAAGATGCGTCGAAATTGAAGGCAGGCGGCTGGATAGCGGCGAGCGCGTGCAGCACGGTGGAGCGATGCTCGTACAGCACGCCCTTCGGGTTGCCCGTCGTCCCGCTGGTGTAGCAGAGCATGCAGGGATCGCGTTCGTTGACCTTGGCCCATTCGTACTGGCCATCCTGCGCACCGATCCAGTCTTCGAATCCAGTGACGTCGCTGCCCTCGGGCGGATCGTAGCAAATATAGTGCTCGATCGTGGTCCACTTGGCCTTCATCTTGTCGACGATCGGCTGGAATGCAGCATCGTAGATCAGCACGCGGTCTTCCGCGTGGTTGGCGATATATTCCAGCTGATCCTCGAACAGGCGCGGGTTGATCGTGTGGAGCACGCCGCCCATCCCCGCGACGCCGTACCAGCTGACGAGGTGACGCGAATGGTTCATCGCAAGGCTGGCAACGCGGTCGCCCTTCTTGATCCCCAGCGCTTCCAGCGCCTGCGCCATCTTCAGCGCGTCGCGCTTGATCCCCGCCCAGTCGGTGCGCGTCTCGCTGCCATCCGCCCAATGCGTAACGATCTCCCGCGTCGGTGTTTCGCGGGCCGCGTGGTCAATCACGTGAGTGACCACCACATCCCAATCCTGCATCGCTCCGAGCATTCTCTCTCCCCTCGGTATGAATTTGCAGGGAGAATGCGCAGATTGGGGCGTGCCCGCAAGGGTTTCAGAATGAAATTAAGCTGCGCGGTGCAGTTGCGGCCCGGTTTTGGGTACCAGCGTGATGTTGGACAGGCCCTCGATACGGCCAAGAGTATCGGCAAGCGCGCCGTCGATCTTGTAGTCGTGCCCCAACCGCATCACAGGCCGCTCCTCTACGCCAAGATCGAGCGCAATCTGCACCTCTCCATGGCCCGGCGGGCCGGGCTGGAGTGCCAGCGCCAGCTCGCCCAGTGCCGCTTCGCTCGCCACATCGAGCGTGAGCAGCATGCGCTGCCCGCCAGAAACGGCGGCGAGCGGTCGGGCGCCGCGGATGGTGACGCGCGGCGGCTCGTCGGGTGACGGAGAATCCAGCTCGACCGTCAAGAGGATGCAAGTGCTGTCCTCCGCCCACTTCACAAATTGCGGGACAAGGCTTTCTTCGAAGCAGGCCGCGCTAAACTGGCCGGAACTGTCCGAGAAATCCGCCCGGATGAAATCCTTGCCCCGACGTGTCTGGCCCTTCTTCGCGCCTTCGACCATGGCCGCAATCACGGCGCGGCTGCGGCTTTCCCCGGCAGGCGCGCTGCCGTCCATAAGCGAGGCATAGCTGCGCGCACCATTTGCGCTGGCAACGTCGCGGAACTGCTCGATCGGATGGGCCGAGAAGTAGAAACCGAAGGTCTCGCGCTCTTTCGCCATGCGTTCGGCGCGCGACCAATCCTCCGCTTCCTTCATGCGGATGTGATCGTTCGCGCTCTCCTCGCCGCCGAACAGGCCTTCCTGCCCGCTGCTACGCTCCCGGATCGCAGCATCGGCCACTGCCAGCAGCAGGTCGGTATTCGCCGCCAGCTGGCCGCGATTGGGGTCGAGATGGTCGAACGCGCCCGCAGCGATCAATGCTTCCAGCTGGCGCGAATTCATCGCCCCCTTTGGCAAGCGGGTGAAGAAATCATCGAGCGTTTCGAACCAGCCATGCGCCTCCCGCTCGGCGGCAACCGCGTCCATCGCCTTTTCGCCCACATTGCGCAGCCCCGCGAGGCCATAACGGACCGCGTAACCCTCGTCCGTCCGCTCCACCGTGAATTCCGCGTCGGAGCGGTTGATGTCGGGCGCGGCCACCTCGATCCCGTTGCGGCGGGCATCGTCCACGAACACCGCCAGCTTTTCCGACTGGTCCATGTCGAAGCACATGGCAGCGGCGTAGAATTCTTCGGGGTAATGCGCCTTGAGCCATGCCGTCTGGTACGCAAGCAGTGCGTAGGCGGCGGCGTGCGACTTGTTGAAGCCGTAGCCTGCGAACTTGTCGATCAAGTCGAACAGCTCGTTGGCCTTGTCCGCCTCGATCCCCGACACTTCCTTGCAGCCATCGACAAAGCGCCCGCGCTGCTTGTCCATTTCCGCCTGGACCTTCTTGCCCATCGCGTGGCGCAGCAGGTCCGCATCGCCGAGCGAGTATCCGGCGAGGATCTGCGCGGCCTGCATCACCTGTTCCTGGTAGACGAAGATCCCGTAGGTTTCCTTCAGGATGCCTTCCAGCTTGGGGTGCGGATACTCGATCGGCTCTGCACCCGCCTTGCGCTTGCCGAACAGCGGGATGTTGTCCATCGGGCCGGGTCGGTAGAGCGATACGAGTGCGATGATGTCTTCGAACTTGGTCGGCTTCACCGCAGTCAGCGTGCGCCGCATGCCTTCCGATTCCAGCTGGAACACGCCGACCGTGTCGCCGCGCTGCATCAGGTCGTAGACCGCTTCATCGTCCCACGCGAGCGTGCCCAGATCGCATGCGATCCCGCGCTTCTCCAGCAGGTCGACCGCCTTTTGCAGGACCGAGAGAGTCTTCAGGCCGAGGAAGTCGAACTTCACCAGCCCGGCGCCTTCGACAACTTTCATGTCGAACTGCGTGACCGGCATGTCCGAACGCGGATCGCGGTAGAGCGGCACGAGCTCGGCCAATGGCCGGTCGCCGATCACGACGCCTGCGGCGTGCGTGGAGGAATTGCGCGGCAGGCCTTCCAACTGCATCGCGAGGTCGACGAGGGTGCGCACCTCGTTATCGTTGGAATATTCGCCCTTGAACTCGGCCGCGCCGTTCAGCGCACGCGGCAGGCTCCATGGGTCGGTCGGGTGGTTGGGCACCATCTTGCACAGCCGGTCGACGCGGTTGTAACCCATGTCGAGGATGCGCCCGCAATCGCGCAGCACCGCGCGGGCCTTCATCTTGCCGAAGGTGATGATCTGGGCGACCTTGTCCGTCCCATACTTGGCCTGGACATAACGGATCACTTCGCCGCGCCGCGTTTCACAGAAGTCGATGTCGAAGTCGGGCATCGACACGCGTTCGGGATTGAGGAAGCGCTCGAACAGCAGGCCAAGCCGGATCGGGTCGAGATCGGTGATGGTCAACGCCCATGCGACCAGCGAACCGGCGCCCGAGCCGCGGCCCGGCCCCACTGGGATCCCCTGATCCTTCGCCCACTTGATGAAGTCGGCGACGATCAGGAAGTAACCGGGAAAGCCCATATTGGTGATGATGCCGACCTCGTAATCGAGACGGTCGTAATAGGTCTTGCGCTCCTCGTCGGAGAGGTCTTCGTAAAGAGCCAGTCGCGCGTCGAGGCCCTTGCGCGCATCCTCGGCCAGCATGCGCGCTTCGCCCTCAAGGTCGCCGGCAAGGCTGGGCAGGATCGGGCTACGCTCGGGCGGAGCGAAGGCGCAGCGGCGCGCAATGGTCAGCGTGTTCACGAGCGCCTCGGGCAGGTCCGCGAACAGCTCCTGCATCATGGGTGCCGATTTGACGTAAGACGCCTTGGCACTCTTCGGGCGATCTTCTTCCCACAACTTCCGGCTGTTCGCGATGCACAGCATGGCATCGTGCGCCTTGTGGAAATGAGGCTCCGCGAAATTGGCAGGGTTGGTCGCGACCAGCGGCAGGTCGCGGGCGTAAGCAAGATCGAGCAGTGCCTCCTCCGCTGCGACCTCCACGGGATCGCCACGCCGCGCCAGTTCGATATACAAACGCTCCGGGAACAGCGCCTCAAGCCTGCCCAGGTACCTTTGTGCGTGCTCTTGCTGCTCTTCTGCGAGCAGCCGTGTCACCGCACCCTCGCTCGCCCCAGTCAGCGCGATCAAGCCATCCGTATGGCCTTCGAGCGCATCGAACGGGACGTGCGGCACCTGTTCCAGCGGCCGTTCGAGATGCGCCGCGCTCACCAGCTTGCACAGGTTGAGCCAGCCCGCCTCGTCCTGCACGAACAGCGGCAGGTGATCGATCGCCTCACTGCCGGGTCGCGCCACGCCAAGAAGCGCACCGACAATCGGCTGCACGCCGTTTTCCAGGCACGCCTTGGCGAAAGGCACGCTGCCGTACAGCCCGTTGCGGTCGCACATCGCGATCGCGGGAAAACCGCGTTCGGTCGCCAGTTTGGCAATCGCCTTCGGCTCGATCGCTCCTTCGAGCATCGAGTAGGCAGAGAGCACGCGCAGGGGAACAAAGGGGGCAAAGGCCATCATGCCAAGCTAGCGTTCGCGCGGGCTGCATCAAGCAGGCGAGGCGAAGCTTGCGGGGAAAAGCGGTGGACTGTTTCGAGCAGTCCTGGCTCAGCTTTCTTCACCAGGCGCAGCGGCGATTTTCCGGAGTGTCGTCCGGATCTGCGACCATGCACCGTAGAGGACGAGCACAGCGAGGAATAGCCAGACCCATAGCGGGATATCCTGCCCGAAAATGGCGAGATACAGATAGGCGGATACGAAGAAGAACCCGGCCAGCATTGTCGGGAGCACGGTGGACCGGCCCGCTCTCGCGCGCTTCACCAGCCAGCCGATCGAGGCGAGGAAGAAGGGTATCGCACCCACATAGATCGCGGCGAAAATATACGGATTGACGTTGTACTGCGCGCCCAGCGCAAGAATCCATTCGTTGATCGATTCGAGCATAGTGCCCACCCCTCCCTTGCGGGTGCCAATCTACCGGCACCCCGGGGAAAGGTCAGCCCGGATAATCGGGCCGCGCCGCAATCGCTTCGACATCGCCGGTGGTGTACATCCGATCGCCCAGCTTCTGGATGACGTGGCCGGCGCGCTCTTCGGGCGTCATCGCCATCATCAGCTTGACCATCTCCGCAAAGGTCCCGTCGTACAGCCCCTTGGCGCCATCGAGCAGGCCCTGCCCATCGTCCTTGCGATGAATCTCGGCCCGGTCGTCCCACGCGATGCCGGCCTGTGCGGCTTCCGCGTTGTAGGTGGTGGGGTGATCGCTCATGAAAAATGCCTCCTTTTCCAACTTAACGCGGGAAACAAAAGGCGGGTCCTGCAAACCTACTCCAGCACCCCGTCGTGCAGGCGAACGACGCGGTCCATCTTGCCTGCCAGTCGCTCGTTATGCGTGGCGACCAGCGCTGCACTGCCCTGCCCGCGCACCAGATCGAGGAATTGGGTCAGAACCTTTTCCGAAGTCGCCTCGTCCAGATTGCCGGTAGGCTCGTCCGCCAGCACCAGCTTGGGCTTGTTCGCCAGCGCACGGGCCACGGCCACGCGCTGCTGCTCCCCGCCCGAAAGCTGGCTGGGCCGGTGTTCCAGCCTTTGATCGAGCCCCAGCGCGGTCAGCAGTTCCTTCGCGCGCGCCTCAGCTTCCTCGCGCGGCGTATCGCCAACCAGTTGCGGCAGCACCACGTTCTCGACCGCGTTGAAATCGGGCAGCAGGTGGTGGAACTGATAGACGAAACCGAGGTGCTCGCGGCGCAGCGCGGTACGCTGTTTGCTGTCGGACTTCTCCGCGGCTTCGCCCGCTATCACGATGGTTCCGCCGAACCCGCCTTCCAGCAGGCCGACCGCCTGGAGCATCGTGGACTTGCCCGAGCCCGAGGGCCCGAGCAGCGCAACGATCTCTCCCGGCATCACCTTCAGGTCGACGCCGCGCAGCACGTCGATCCGCACCCCGCCCTGTTCGAAACTACGGGTGACGCGGCGCAGTTCGACGACCGGTTGGATGCCTGCCTCATTCATAACGAAGCACCTGCACGGGATCCGTATTGGCGGCCTTGAGGGCCGGATAGAGTGTCGCGAGGAAGCTGAGGATCAGGGCCAGAGCGACGATGCCGAAAACCTCCCATGGGTCGGTACGCGCCGGAAGTTCGGTGAGGAACCGTACCTCGGGGTTCCAAAGCTCCTGACCCGTGATCAGCCCGATGAACTCGACGATCGGCTGGCGGAAGGTGAGCACCAGCCCGCCAAGCGCCAGACCCGCCAGCGTTCCGATCGCGCCGACTGTGAAGCCGGTGGTGACGAATATCTTGAGGATCGACTGCCGCCCTGCCCCCATCGTCCGCATGATCGCAATATCGCGCGTCTTGGCGCGCACCAGCATCACGAGACTGGAGAGAATGTTGAAGGCGGCCACCAGCACCATGAAGCTCAACGCGAAGAACATCGCCACCCGCTCCACCTGCAATGCCTCGAAGATCGAAGAGTTGATCTGTTGCCAGGTGCGCACGATCGCGATCCCCGCCATGCGTTCGGCAATCGGGGTCATGATCTCGTTCACACGCTCGGCATCTTCGGTGGTGACTTCGATCATGCCGATGGTGTCGCCGGTCAGCAGCAGGGTCTGCGCCTGCGGGATCGGCATGACGATGAATGCACCGTCATAGTCGTACAGACCCACCTCGAAGATCGCACCGATCTCGTACCCCACTTGTCGTGGCACGGTGCCGAATGGGGTCGATCTCCCGGCAGGATTGATCACTGTAATCACGTCGCCCACGCTCGCACCGATGTTTTCGGCGAGGCGCGCGCCGATGGCGACTTGCTCCGCCCCGGGTTGCAGGCGGGCAATATCGCCCATCACCACCTTGTCGGACAGTTCGGCGATATCATCCTGCGTGTTGCCACGCACGACGACCGCTTCGGCCCGACCGTTGAAGGTGATGAGCAGCGGCTGGTCGATCAGGGGCGATGCATCGACCACGCCATCCGACGCGCGAACTTCCTCGAGGACGCTTTCCCAATTGTCGAGCCGCCCGCCATAGGCCTGCACGATGGCATGACCGTTCAGGCCGACGATCTTGTCGAGCAGCTCGGCGCGAAAACCGTTCATCACGCTCATCACGATCACCAGCATGGCGACGGAAAGCATGACGACGGTGATGGAAATGCCCGCGACCAGCGCGATAAACGCCTCGCTCCTCCCCGGAAGCAGGTAGCGCTTGGCGATGGTCCGTTCGAATGGTGAAAGCAGCAAGGCGGCCCTTGGG
>NZ_CAXQBM010000006.1:0-62748 GCF_964222115.1 Alteriqipengyuania sp. | reverse complement strand
GTTCGAACGTGCGCAGGCGCGCCTTGGACTTGGTCGGGCGGCCCTTGGGGTTCTGCCGGATCCAGTCGAGCTCGTCCGACAGCGCCTTCTGGCGGCCCGATTCCTCACGCTCTTCCTGTGCGAGGCGCTTGGCCTTCTTGTCGAGATAGGTCGAGTAGTTGCCTTCGTACGGGTAGTAGGACCCGCGATCGAGCTCGAGGATCCAGCCGACGACGTTATCGAGGAAGTAGCGATCGTGGGTGATCATCAGCACCGCGCCGGCATATTCGGCGAGGTGGTTTTCGAGCCAGTTGACGCTTTCGGCGTCGAGGTGGTTGGTCGGTTCGTCCAGCAGCAGGATGCCCGGCTTCTGGATCAGCAGGCGGGTCAGCGCGACGCGGCGCTTTTCACCGCCCGAGAGGTTCTCGACGCTCGCGTCCGAGGGCGGGCAGCGCAGGGCTTCCATCGCGATTTCGAGCTGGTTGTCGAGCGTCCAGCCATCGACCGCGTCGATCTTCTCCTGCAGTTCCGCCATTTCGGTGCTGAGCGCGTCGAAATCGGCGTCTTCCTCGGCCATTTCCATGCCGATCGCGTTGAACCGTTCGACCATGTCGGCGGTTTCGCGCGCGCCGTCCTTCACGTTTTCGAGCACGGTCTTGGTCGGGTCCAGCTCGGGCTCCTGCGGCAGGTAGCCGACGGTGATGTTCTCGCCCGGCCACGCCTCGCCCGAAAACTCGGTATCGATCCCGGCCATGATCTTCATCAGGGTAGACTTGCCCGCGCCGTTGGGCCCGACGATGCCGATCTTCGCGCCCTGGTAGAACTGCAGGTTGATATTGTTCAGCACCGGCTTGGGGGCACCGGTGAAGGTCTTGGTCATGTTCTTCATGACGTAGGCGTATTGCGCGGCCATTGATGGTCCTTCGGATCTGGCAGTGTTCGGAGAATTGGCCCGCCAGATAGGCGCTGAAGCGAGCCGGGGCAAGCGCGGGAACCGGGTCTGGCCCATGCCGTTCGCGAGAGATGGTTTTGTACAAATTCGCGTCGCTTGCGTTCGCCGCCGCCGTGCTCTCTGCCTGCGGGCTCCAGGGCACCGACACCGAAAAGGAGGAAACATCGCAGGCCGAGCGCCCGGCATCGCCAGAGCCCCGGGGTGGGTATGACGATGCGCGCACCGCCGCGCGTGCCGAGGCCACGCTGCGCGGGAGCGAGGTCTCGCTCGCATTGCCAAGCGGCGTGACGCAGGAGATGCTGGGCGATCGCACCCCGACGATGCTGGCCGTGCAGGTGATGCTCGACCGCACAGCGCATGCTCCGGGTGTCATCGACGGGTTTGGCGGTGGCAATACCGACCGCGCCGTCCGGTACTACAGGGAAGCACACGAACTGGGCGCAGGTGGTGTGGACGAGGCCTTCCTTGCCGCGTTGTTCGATGATGTGGGCGGCGATATCTTCCGCACCTACACGGTGACCGCAGCCGACGCGAAGGGCCCCTTCCGCACGCTGCCGGAGGAGTTTTCCGAGATGGCGAAGCTCGACACGCTGGGCTTTGAAACGCCGTTGGAAATGCTGGCCGAGCGGTTTCACATGGACCAGGATTTCCTGAAAGCACTCAACCCCGATGCCGATTTCGGCAAGGCGGGCACGAAGCTGGTGATCGTCAGTCACGGGAAGACCCGCATAGATGGAGACATTGCGCGGTTGGAAGTGCGGAAGGGCGAGGGCAGCCTGATCGCATTCGACGACGCGGGCAAGATGGTCGCGAGCTTCCCCGCCAGCATCGGCAGTGTCGAATTCCCGAGCCCGAGCGGCAGCATGCAGGTGAACACCGTCGCGCCGAAGCCGAACTACACCTTCAAGGGCGATGAGCAGGACTGGGGCCCCGATGGTACGTACATCCTGCAACCGGGGCCCAACAATCCCGTGGGCGGAACGTGGATCGACCTCACCAAGGATGGCTACGGCATTCACGGCACGCCGGACCCGAACCTGATCGCAAAGGGCGCAAGCCACGGCTGCGTGCGCCTGACCAACTGGAACGTCGCCGCACTGGCGCGAGCAATCGAGAAGGGCGTCGAGGTCGTGTTTCTCTGATTCTGCGGGCTTGGCAGGACAGGGCCGTAGCGCTAGCCATTCGCCCATGAACACACGCCTCATCGCGCCGATTGCGCTTTCGCTCGTCCTCGCATCTCCCGCCGCCGCACAACTCGGCCCCGGCCCGTGCGAAGATGCCTGTACGCTGGACCAGGTTGCCGACTGGGCGCTCGACAATGATCGCATCGCGTGGGATTTCGTGGAGGCGATCACGACCGAAGTCGGCCCCCGGCAGGCAGGCACCGAAGCGGAAGAGCGTGCGCGGGCGTGGGCGGTTGAATGGCTGGAGGAACAAGGCTTCAGCAATATCGCGGTCGAGCCGTTCGACATGGAAACATGGGTCCCGGGCGAGAGCCATCGGGTCGAAATCCTTAGCCCCTTTCCACAGCCGATGGTGGTCCAGCCGCTCGGCAATAGTGCATCGACCGGAGACAAGGGCATCGAAGCCGAAGTGGTCGGGTTCGAAAGCGTCGGCGCGCTGATGGCGGCACCCAATGGCAGCCTGAAGGGCAAGATCGCTTATATCAGCCATGACATGCGTCCGACGCAGGATGGCTCTGGCTATGGCTTTGCGGGGCCTGCGCGCTGGATCGGGCCCGGCATTGCGGCGGGCAAGGGCGCGGTCGCGACGGTCATCAAGTCGGTCGGCACGGACTTCCGGCGTAACCCGCACACGGGTGGGACGAGCTTCCCCGACCGGACCACGCCGATCCCTGCCGGGGCGCTGTCGCTGCCCGACGCCGCAAACCTCGAACGCATTTTCGAACGTGCGGATGGAAAGCCTGTGCGCATGAAGCTGGTGCTGACCCCGCGGATGATCGGCACCACGCAGAGCGGCAATGTGGTCGCGGACATTACCGGTAGCGATCCTTCGCTGCCGCCCGTCCTGCTCGCCTGCCATCTCGACAGCTGGTGGAACGCGCCGGGTGCCTTCGACGATGGCGCCGGTTGCGGGATCATCGCGGCGGCCGCGCTCAATGTCGCCAAGGCAGGACAGCCGCTGCGGACGGTGCGTCTCCTGATCGCAGGGGCGGAGGAAGTCGGCCTTTGGGGTAGCAAGGCCTACGCCGAAGCCCATGCCGACGATCCCATCGCGGTGGGAATCGAGAGCGATTTCGGCGCCGACCGGATCTGGCGGTTCGAAAGCAATTTCCGTGACAGCAATCCCGATCTGCACCGGCAGTTGGCGCAATCGGTCGCGCGGTTCGGCGTGGCGGATTCCGGCATCGTCGCCAGCGGCGGGGCCGATCTGAACATCGCGCGCGAACAGGGTAGCGCGATTATCGACCTGCAGCAGGATGGCACCCGCTATTTCGATTTGCACCACACGCCCGACGATACGCTGGACAAGATCGATCCGGAACAGCTGCGGCAGAACGTGGCGGTGTGGACGCAGGTGGTCGGCATCCTTGCCAATACGGCCGGGCCGCTAAAACGGTCGGAATAAAGATCGGGGCCCTCACGCGCCGCAGGTGCGTTAGGCTGTCATGCAAAGCGACACCTTCGGCCTCGATCCCTATCATTTCCTGCTGGCCGGGTGCGGGCTTGCGATCATCCTCGCATACTGGCTGCCGCGCTATTTTCGCGGGCGGGAACCTGCCGCTTCGGGCCTGCTTATCCTTGGCGGGCTGGCGGTGTTCGGCCTGCTGCCGGGTGTGCCCGACGCGCTTAATCCGATCGACAATCCGCGAATCTGGGAGCTGGCGAGCGAGTTCGCGGTGATCATCGCGCTGTTCGGCACGGGCATCAGGATCGATCATATCGGCGGCAAGGGGATATGGAATCCGACCATCCGCCTGCTCGCGATTGCGATGCCGCTGTGCATTCTTGCGGTGGTGCTGCTTGGCCAGGTCGTCGGGCTGACGCTGGCTGCAGCGGTGCTGCTCGCCGCCGTACTTGCGCCGACCGACCCCGTGCTTGCGGCAGACGTGCAGGTTGGCCCGCCGCTCGAAGGGGGGGAACATCCTGTGCGGTTCGCGCTGACCACCGAAGCGGGTCTAAACGACGGGCTGGCGTTCCCATTCGTCTACCTCGCGATATTCATCGTCGCGGCGAGCGGCGGAGTATCGGACTGGATCGGCGAATGGCTGGGTTTTTATGTCGGCTACAAGATCATTGTCGGCGCCTTGGCGGGCGTTGCTGCGGGCTGGCTGCTGGGCAAGGTGCTGTTTGCTTTGCCCGGGCGCAATCCGCTGGCCGACGCAGGCACCGGAGTGATCGCGCTGGCAGGCGTGCTGGTGACTTACGGCCTGACCGAGCTGATCGAGGGATACGGCTTTATCGCGGCATTCTGCATGGGTGTGGTGCTGCGCCGGGAGGAGGCGGAGCACGAATATCACGGACGGCTTCACTCGTTCTCCAGCGCGCTCGAGCATTCGGTCACCGCGATCCTGCTCGTGTTGCTTGGCGGAGCGATCCCCGCCTTGCTGGGCTATCTCGACTGGCAGCATGCCGTGCTGGGCGTGGCGCTGATTTTCCTGTTCCGGCCGCTGAGCGGGATGCTGGCGCTGTGGGGCACGCCCCTTTCGATCCGCCAGCGCGGTGTGGTCGCTTTCTATGGCGTGCGCGGTATCGGCTCGATCTATTACCTCGCCTATGCGGGTGGGCAGCTCGACCTGGTCGACGAAGGCGTCTTGTGGGCCACGGTGACCTTCACGATCCTGCTCTCCACGCTGGTCCACGGGTTCAGCGCGGGTAGCGTGGTGTGGGCTGCGACGCACGAGGACGATGCCCGCCGCGCAAAAACCGCTGACGGCACGTAACTGTTGAAGACTATTGAAGTTTATCCATTCTACTAGTGGACTTGCATCGGCTGCGTTCACTAGCATCGCACCAGACCGCAGCATGGCGGTTCCGGTTTACGTAGAGGTGCGAGGTTGGCGAGAGCAATTCCCCGAAGCAATAAAGCCCGTCGCGAACATGCACGCAGGCAGCGCGTGCAAAAGAAGTTCGCCAAGGGCGGTGTAATCTGCCTAGGGCTGCTGACCGCCAGCCTGCTTACCTACGCATTCACGCAAGGCATCTGAGCGCTCGTCTGCCGAGATGGCGCGGGCCCGATTGCAGGCCGGATTGGTCGGGGAGACAGGATTCGAACCTGCGACCCTCTGCTCCCAAAGCAGATGCGCTACCAGGCTGCGCTACTCCCCGACCGCCAGAAACAGTCTGGCCGATGCGATGGTGGCAATCCCGGTGGGCCCGGCAGGACTCGAACCCGCGACCTAGCCGTTATGAGCGGCCAGCTCTAACCAACTGAGCTACAGGCCCCCGAGGGATCGATGCCGGTTGATGCCATCGCAACGCGTGCCGCTACAAGCGAATCCCCGCATTCGCAAGCGGGCAGTGCCGCTTATGCGTGTTGGGCGGCGGCCCACGTGTCGCGCACGGTGGTTGAGGTGACGCCGCACGTCGCAAGATGGGCGTAAACGCCGCGCAGCCAGTCGAACAGCCGCTCCAGATCGGCTTGCGTTCGAACGTAAGGCGTGTTGCCCGGCGCCAGCGAGGGGCTGTGGAACGACAGCACCAGCAGCGGCAGGCCCTGCTTAAGCGCTGCATCGACCGCACGGATCGCAGCGGGCAACGGGGTGCCTTCCGGGGTGAGCGCGATCCGTTCCAGCAGGCCGGTACGGGCGGCGATTGCTCCAGCAAGGGGCAATCCATCCAGAGCAGGAAACAGCTTCGCGCCGTGGCGGGACAGCGCGCCGGTGAACACCGTCGTCAGCGGCAGTTCGAGCAAGGCCTGCTCCGCGCCGATCCAGTATGGCCGGTCGGGAAAGCGGCTGTAGTCCGGGCCATCGCCTGAAGAGTAGTCGTAGGTCGCGCGCACCGAACTATCGACGCAAACGCCCGTCTCGTTCAGCAGCGCCCTGGTCGCCGGGCCAAGGCCGTAACGGCCTGCGCGGTAGATCATCGGCGGGGTGCCGAATGCCTCCTCGATAGCATCGCGCAATGCAGTGAACTTGGCCCGCTCGAGCTCGGGCGGCAGGTTGCCCGCAAAGGAATTATGCGTGGTCACGTCCTCGTCGAACGGCGGGTTCACCCAAGGGTGCAGCTGCACGCCGACTTCGGCAGCGCCGCGCTTCACGGCATTGCCGATGATTTCCTTCGCGCGTTGCGATTGCACGATGGGCCAGTCGACAAGGTAGACAGGCGAAACGCCCAGCTCTTCGCACAAGGCCTGGAACGCGGGCAATCCATCGAGATGCGTCAGGTCGTGCTTGTCGCGGGTGAAAGGCGCGTCCCAGTCGAACCCTTCTTCGGTATCGACCGTCAGCAGCGATGCGGGCGCGAAGCCGGGCGCGAAACTGGCCGCCTGCGATGGCTTTGGCAGTGTGAGCATGCGGTCTTCGCCCCCGTCCCGAGCGCCATGCCGCACGGATCAGGCGACGTGTTCGGGCACTCCGTGGCTCTGCGTAGCGTCGGCCCGATGCGTGGTCAAAGCGGGGAGCGTGAGTATCAACCGCCGGTTTTCACGACGCAGGCTCCCACCGATGGCGCGTGCCTCCGCTCTTGCCAGCCGCAAAGCGAAGCCGGGGCCGAATGGGCCTGCGCTGATCGCGACGGAGAGCGGCTTGCCCCGCGCGGCGAAGATATCCTCGCTGCCATTGAGCGAGGCAGGCAGGTCCGCGACGAACAGCGCATTGCTGCCCTCGTGGTCCAGCGTCAGCGCAAGCTTTTCGCTGGGCGCCGCAGCCGAACCGAGCGTGGCGAGGATGCGCCAGCTGAGCAGCTCCGCCTCGTTACGCGCAAGGTCGACCCGGCAGGTTCCACCAAGCGTGGCGACAAAGCCCGCATTGCGCGGCTGCAACAGGGGGGTGAGCTGGCTGAGATGCTGGCGGAAGATCGCGGCAAGGTCCGCATCGCCGCCGGTCGGGCGCAGGCGCCCGCTTTCGAGGCGGCTGAGGCGCTCCAGATCGTCGAACCCGGCCAGCATGCGCGCACTGTCGCCTGCGATCCCGGCCGCAAGCGCGCGGTAATCGTGCGGGACCGGGCCGACGACCTGCTGCTGGATCACTTCGGCAAAACCCTGCACCGCGTTTACCGGAGTGCGCAGTTCGTGCAGCAATTGCCGCAGGCGGTCGCTCTGGTTGCCCGGTTCTTCGGCCTGCAACGGGCGGCGGAAACCGCCCGCATAGCCCAGGAAGCGGCCATCGGGGCTGGAGAAGCGCGGCTGCGCGTCGAGGATCCATTCGCCCGCGATCCCCGGCCCGCCTTCCAGCACCACCGGCAGGCTGCGCAGCGGCAGCTGGCGTTCGATCGCCCCGGTCAGGTCTTCGGGCAGGATCGTCGGGAGTGACAGGTACATGACCCGCGAGGCCGCGAAGCTGTCTGCCCAGTCGATCGTCCCGGCAGTGTCGGTGGAAAAGCCGAACCCGGTCAGTTCTTCCTGCCGTGTGCTCGAATCGGTGAAGGGCAGGGCGGGTGCGGCAGCATCGGCGGGCGGGCCTGCGGGACGTTCCTCGCGTGCTTTCTGAAACGCATCGATCCGCTGGCGCAGCGCGGCGATTTCGCTCGGCTTTTCGGCGGGCTCGGGTTCGACCTGGGGTTCGGGCTCGGCGCGGGGCGAGGTGCTGGCGGCGGCGACCCCGGCGGCAACAGCGCCGACAGTTACCGCCGCAATTGCAGGGTCGGGGCTGGTGGATGCGGGCTCAGGTTCTGGTTCCGGCTCCGGCGCGGGAGCGACATCGTCCTCCACCTCGGTATATTCGGCATCGACGATATGCTCATCCTGCCGATGGTCAGGTACAGGAGGTGCTTCGGCAGCCTGCGGCTCGGGCTCGTTCTCCACCAGCGGTTCCGGCTGCGGAGGGAGGGGCAGCGCACGGTCGCGCACGCCCAGCCGCTCCAGCAACACTTCGACACGTTCGGGCAAATCGCGGCGCAGGCGCAGGAAGCCGCGTGCACGCACGGGCAGGTCGGGGATCAGGTTCAACCACTCGGCCTCGGTCAGCCGCGCGGACGACAGGGCGGCGGAAGCAATATCCGGCTCTGCCTCTGCAAATTGCGCGACCAGCGCAGGATCGTTCAGCCGACGCCCCTGCTCGCGCACGATCTCTGCCCGCTCCCGCACGGAGATGACCTCGGCCAGCGAATCGAGTCGCAGCCGTGCGGCGGCCAGCAAGCTGGGGTCGCGCCCGGGTTGCGGACGACCGAGCAGGTCGAGCAATTGCCGATATTGCGTGCGTGCGCCCGCACTCGCACTCGCCTTGTGGCGCAGGACTGTGGCGAGGCGGTCGTCGAACTGCATGGCGAGGCGAGGGGGCGAAGCTCCGGCTAGGGCGTGGCGAGATCTGGGCTATCCGCCGTGCCATCCCGACGCGACGTGTATGGTTCATAACCCTTTACCACGGCACAGGAATGACAGTCAGTCCCCACGTTGCAAAGCGGGACATTCGCTGCCATGAACAATAATGTTAGCCGCGTCGATTATTAACCAAGGTGAACCTTTCGCGATTCGCCCACGCGGCGACAGGGATGAACGTGTGAGAGGGGACGGGCCGAATGGCCAATCTGGACGAAATTGATCGGCAATTGCTGCAGGAACTGCAGGCCGAAGGGCGTGTCACCAATGTGGAGCTGGCGCGCCGCGTCGGGCTGACGGCGCCACCGTGCCTGCGGCGCGTGCGCGCGCTGGAGGACGAGGGAGTTATCCGCGGATATCATGCGGATCTCGAACCTTCGAAACTGGGTTTCGCGATCGTGGTGTTCGCGATGGTCAGCCTGAAGAGCCAGGCCGAAGAATCGCTGCGCGAGTTCGAGGCCGCGATGCAGGACCTGGCCGAGGTGCGCGAAGTGCACATGCTCAATGGGGAGATCGACTTCATCCTCAAGATCGTCAGCCGCGACCTGCAGAGCTTCCAGGAGTTCCTGACCAGCAAGCTGACCCCTGCGCCCAACGTGGCGAGCGTGAAGACATCGCTGACCATCCGCACCAGCAAGTACACGCCGGGCGTGCCGCTGAAGTGAGCAGCGCAAGTAACGCTGCACGCTAGCGAAGGAATGGCGGCGCGTCGTTGTGACAGCCGCCACCCCCCGGTCAGAACGAGTGGCGCAGGCCCAGGACAACGCTGCGCCCGCGCAATGGCGACTGATCCTTCACGAAAGAGGTATGCACGTAGGCTAGCTCGTTGGTCAGGTTCGTGCCGCGTGCGTAGAGTTCCAGCTCGCCGCCGCCCGGTATGTCGAAGCGGTAGGCGATCGTGGCGTTGAGCATATCGTAGCCATCGGTCGGCGTCTCGTAGATCGCCACCTTGTCCTGTTCGAACGTGCGGTAGAATTCTACATCGCCCGAGAACGGGCCCCAGTTTCCTTCATAGCGCGCACCCAGCCGGCCCGGCGGAATGCGCGGCAGATTGTCTCCGGTGTTGTCGAGTGTAACGTCCACTTCCTCGCTTACCAGATCGGTGCCGACATAATCGCCAAACACCGTCAATCTCGCGGCCGGTGAGAGCTGATAGCTGATCTGTCCGTCGATCCCATAAAGCTCGGCATCGGAAGCAGTATAGATGATGTAATTATGCGGAACGCCCGTTTCGGTTTCGGTTTCGATCAGGCGTGCAAAGATGTAATCTTTCACATCCTGATAGAAGAGCCCGACCTCGAATCTGAGGGGGCCGCTTGCCTTGCGGAAGGTCAAGCCCGCACTGTCGGTGATTTCCATGACATCGAGACGCGGTTCAGGGAAGCGCGAGGATGCACGGCTGGCCTGCGTGAGGCCGAGCTCATAGCTGTTGGTGGCAAGGTTGTTGCCATAGGCATAGAGTTCGCGGACATTGGGCGCACGCTCCGTACGCGCCAGCGACAGGGCAACGGAATAGTCTTGCGAGAGGTTCCAGGTCGCCCCCAGAGCAACCGAGAGTGGCTCGTGTTCGGTGCCAGGATGGCGCTCGATATAATCAGCTATGTCCATGGCCGGCACGGCTTCCATCCAATCCGGACCGAAGAGACCTTGAAACAACGGGTCGATCAAAGGCGCCAGAGCGTCCGGGATGACGAAACGATATTCAGGCGGCGGGGCATAAAGTTCGCGCCAGTCCTTCCGGGCTGCCAACTCGACATCGACCGGCCCGAAGGAGCGCCGCTCACTGAGGAAAACGCCGATATTGCGGGTGCGGTATTCATAAGGCGGTACGAAGCCCCATTCTGCGCCCTCTGCTGCGGGTCCGTAGAGAAGCTCGAGTATGTCGAGAAGCTCTCCATTCGCGTCGCCAAAGTGCAGATCATTGATGTTCAGGCCGGTAAAGGTGCCATCGGTGTATTGCACGCCCAGCGTTCCGATGAAGCCCAGCAGTGGCTCGTGCGTCAGCTCTATGCGCCCGTCCCACACTTCATTGGTGTAGCGGCTGAACAGGGCCGGGCCGTCGATCTCGTCATGGACGTAATCGGTGTAGGAGCCGCGCAACCTGACACTGGCTACGCCCGGTAGCAGGTCCGTGAAATCCGCGCGTAGATCGGCCCGTTCGCTGCGCAGGTCGATATAGGCCGTATGATCGTCGGACGACCCGAACGGATCGTCATAGGCGCCATGCGCTGCGCAGTGCAGATCGCGGCCGTGCGTGTGGCACACGCCGTTGAGATGGCTGTGGCCGGGGAGGCCGTATTCGGCGTCCTGCCGGGTGTAGGACGCGCCGATATAGCCCTTGTCCGTTACCCAGGACGCACCGAAGGCATAGCTGGAACTGTCTCCGAAGGAATCCTTCAGCCGGTCGCTGCCATAGCTGTCCGGCACTTCGTAATCCTCGCGGTATGACAAGGAACCTTCTGCGTGGAACGCGATCGGGCCGAGCGCTGCGGTGACACGGCCAGCGGTGGACATCTCCTGGTCGGCCGTGCCGTATCGGGCCTCGTAAGCACCGGTAAACCCGCCTGAAGGAAGGGTCTTGGGAACCTTGCTGTCGATGAGATTGACCGCGCCATTTACTGCGCTTCCGCCATAGCGGATCGCCGCTGGGCCGCGCTGCACCTCGATCGCATCGAGCAACAGCGGATCGGTTACAATCGCATGGTCGGGCGAAACGCCGGATGCATCGAAGACATTTCCCCCGTCGGAGAGTATTTCGATGCGCGGCAGGGTCTGACCGCGAATGACCGGACGCGAGGCGCCTGCGCCGAAATTGTCCATATGCACCCCGGGCAGCCCGTCCAGCGTTTCACCCAGAGTGCCGCGACGCCGGTGTGCCAGCTCGTCGCCGGTGAGAACCGCAACGGGCAGCGGGGTCACGTCGTCGGGAGTGCTCAGTGATTGCCCGATGACAACCAGCGTGTCGTTGCCAGCAAGCTTGCGTTTTTCGGATTGGGAATTGTCGGGATTGGGTGTTTCTCTCGTCGCGTCCTGGGCCGTGGCTGCGGCAGCAGCGCTATGGTGGAAACGAACGAAAGCATGCAGGCCTTCGCCCGCGCTGTGTTTACGATGGTCATGAATTAACTCCGATACGATCCGGATGGGGCGGCTAGATACAATATATCATCCTGTCAAACACGGGCCGGGCATGCCAGTGCGAAGCGTGTCGATTTCCCTTTGGTTGAGGGTTGCAATCCCGGGGGCTGCCACTAATGATACATCGTATCATGAGCAAGCACACATCTTTCAGCACGGCCGGGTTCTTCAACCAGGAAATGGCCGACGCCTATGATCGGCGAAATGCCGGTCTCAAGCCGATTTCGGACTGCCTTCATTTCCTGATGGGCCTCACTCTGGAGGGAGTGCCGGATAAGGCGAGGGTGCTCTGCGTCGGTGTCGGGACGGGTGCCGAGATATTCTCGCTCGCCGCCATCCACCCCGACTGGCATTTTGTCGGCGTCGATCCGTCACCCGAGATGCTGGCGGTCGCGCAGCACCGGCTGGATGAGGTGGGGATCATGGATCGCTGCCAACTGGTCCAAGGCTATGCCGAGGATGTCGCGGAGGACGGATTCCACGTGGTCGTGAGCCTGCTTGTGGCGCACTTCATCCAGCGGGCGGAGAGGCCAGCATTCTACCGTGCGATTTATGATCGGCTCAAGCCGGGCGGGCGCTTCGTCAGTGCGGAAATTAGCGGCGATCTGTCCGCTCCGGAGTTCCCCGCGATGCTCGACGACTGGAAGCAGGTGCAGAAGCGAATGGGGGCGACCGAGGAATCGCTCGCATCTCTCGAAGAAATGCTGCGCAACATGCTGGGTGTGGTGACTCCCGCGGAGACCGAGAGCTTCTGGCGCGAAGCCGGTTTTTCGCTGCCAATTCCCTTCTTCCAGGCCTTCATGGTGCGCGGCTGGCACGCACAAAAGCCGCTATAGGCGGCGCTTCCCCTCGGGGCAGGTCATCTCCCCGGCTAGGCACGGCTCGCATTTCGCCGGGCGGTCCATGATCGCCTCACGTAGGGTGAGCATTCCCACTGCCGGACTTTAGCGCTTACTCGGCCATTGCTCCGCTGGAGACGAACATCGTCACCCGCTTGAGATAGCCGACCGTGAAGACGACACCGAGATCCCGATCGGTGTAATCGTCTTGGTAGAGTAGCGGCCGGAACTTTTTGTCCCTCGTGTAATATTGAAACCTGATCTCGGCATCGTCGGGCAGGCCACTCATTGCGCGATACGCCTTTTGCGGAATCGTGAAGGTGGTGAAATATTGCACGCCCGAGGCCGTCAGCTTGGCCCCTTCGGGCACATATCGATCGTAATCGTTCAGGGTGAGAACGATTGGCTCAATGCCCTCGACGAACATCACCAGCCCTGCAAAACCGGCGATCTGTTTCCATCCCGCCTCTTCACTGATGATCTTGTCGAACCCACCGCCAATGGCGATACCGTGCATCTGGCCCGTGCTGTCGACACCCAGAAACATTTCATAGTCGGGCCCAATCGCCGGGCCATCGATCAAGCGCTTGGAAATTGCCACCAGATCGAGTTTTGTTTGGGCGAGCCGCTGGGTGGAACTAATGACTTCCGGATCGGACTGTCGCAGCCGGTAAGAGTACCAATCGGGTCGCTCAAGCAGTGGTATGTCTGCTTCAGCTGAAGGATCGAGCATCGCCACGGGAGACATTTCCGTTCCAGCGGTCTGGGAGGCATTTGCTCCCTGCGCGCTGGCGCTCGAAACCGACGGTATAATGAGCGTCAGCGTAGCGGCACAAAGCAGCGCACCTTTCAGGAATGTCATTGATATCGCCTCACATTCGTCGGAAAAACTGTCCGAGAACCTATTTCCGACAGGCGCATCGTTCAAATGACAAACGCGGTTATGCTTGGCGAGTGCGGATAGTGCGAGGCTAGGTTTCGGCGGTGCGCCCGACGAGCCATTCCTCCAGCCACTTGATCGAATAGTCGCCGTTGAGGATGTCGGGCTCGTGCAGCAGGGCCTGGTGCAGCGGGATATTGGTCTTCACCCCCTCGACCACCATTTCCTCCAGCGCGCGGCGCAGGCGCATGATGCATCCCTCGCGCGTGCGACCGTAGACGATCAGCTTGGCGATCATCGAATCGTAATAGGGCGGGATCGAGTATCCGGCGTACAGCCCTGAATCGACGCGCACATGCATGCCGCCCGCAGCATGATAGGCCGAAACCTTTCCGGGCGAAGGCGCGAAGGTAAACGGGTCTTCGGCATTGATGCGGCACTCGATCGCATGCCCTTCGAAGCGGATATTCTCCTGCTTCACGGAGAGCGGCTTGCCTTCGGCCACGCGGATCTGTTCGCGCACCAGGTCGACGCCGGTGATCGCTTCGGTCACCGGGTGTTCCACCTGCAGGCGCGTGTTCATCTCGATGAAGAAGAACTGCCCGTCTTCCCACAGGAACTCGATCGTGCCCGCCCCGCGATAGCCCATGTCGCGCATGGCCTGCGCGCAGATTTCGCCCATCCGGTTGCGCTCTTCGGACGAGAGCACGGGGGAGGGCGCTTCCTCCAGCACCTTCTGGTGGCGGCGCTGCAGCGAACAGTCGCGCTCGCCCAGATGGACGGCGCCGCCGTTCCCGTCGCCGAACACCTGGAATTCGATATGGCGCGGATTGCCGAGGTATTTTTCAAGGTAGACCGTGTCGTCACCGAAGGCGGACTTTGCTTCGGACTTGGCCTGGCTCATCAGCGTTTCCAGCTGGTCTTCGCTGGGCACCACCTTCATGCCGCGCCCACCGCCGCCGCTGGCGGCTTTCACCAGTACCGGATAGCCGATCTCGGCGGCGATTTCCTTCGCTTCGGCCACGCTTGCGACCGCGCCGGGGCTGCCCGGGACCAGCGGCAGGCCCAATTCGCCTGCAGTGGCCTTCGCGGTCACCTTGTCGCCCATCGTGCGGATATGTTCGGGCTTGGGGCCGATCCATGCGATGTCGTGCGCTTCCACGATTTCCGCGAACTTGGCGTTTTCGCTCAAGAATCCATAGCCGGGATGGATTGCATCGGCGTGGCTGACTTCGGCCGCCGAGATGATGTTGGCGACATTGAGATAGCTTTCGCCCGCAGCAGGCGGGCCGATGCACACCGCATGGTCTGCTAGCCGCACGTGCATCGCATCGGCATCGGCAATGGAGTGCACCGCCACCGTTTCGATACCCATCTCATGAGCGGCACGGTGGATACGCAGTGCGATTTCGCCGCGGTTGGCGATCAGGATGCGGGAAATAGCCATGGCGTGCGTCCTCAGTCGATGACGACCAGCGGCTGGTCGAATTCGACCGGCTGGGCATTGTCGACCAGGATCTGGCGAACGGTGCCGCTGCGCGGCGCGGCGATCGGGTTCATCACCTTCATCGCTTCGATGATGAGCAGCGTCTGCCCTTCGGACACCTTGTCGCCCACGGCGATGAAGTCCTTCGCGCCCGGTTCGGGGGCCATGTACACCGTGCCGACCATTGGGGAGGGGACGGCATTGGCCATATCCGCTCCGCCAGATGCGGGCTGCGGGGCAGCTTCGCCCTGCGGCGCAGCAGCGGGTGCAGGTGCCGGGGGCGCGGCCTGCGGAGCCGGTGCGGCATAGGTTGCGGCCTGTATCTCGCGCGCGACGCGCAGCTTGCGGTCTCCATCCTCGACCTCGATCTCCGTCAAGCCGGTATCGGCGAGGAGTTCGGCGAGTTCGCGGACGAGTTTGATATCGACGTCCATTTTCGATTTGCGACCGGAATTGCGGCTTTGCTCTGCCATATAAGACCTTGATCGAGGGGAAGGGGAAGAGGCGCGTATGCTCCCGCCTGCACGTTCATGCAAGGTTTAGAGAGAGCTAGCCGCCTCGATGGCTTCCAGATAGGACCCTAGCCCGGCGCCCTTGAAGCACGCGACCGCAGCTTCCCCGATGAAGGATCGGTGGCGGAAATCCTCGCGCGTCTGCGGGTCCGAGAGGTGCACCTCGATCACCGGTACCGTGATCGCCTTGGCCGCGTCGAGCAGCGCGATCGAGGTGTGCGTATAGGCCGCTGCGTTGATGATGACGGCTTTCGCGCCAGCTTCCTGCGCCTCGTGCAGCCAGTCTACTAGCACGCCTTCGTGATTGGTCTGTCGGAAGTCGACGCCAACTCCATGCTTGCGCGCCTTCTCGATACACGCCGCCTCGATCTCGGCCAGCGTCGTCGTACCGTAAATCTCCGGCTCGCGCGTGCCGAGCAGGTTGAGGTTCGGGCCGTTGAGGATGAAGAGGGTGCTGGTCATGGACATCGCCTTAGCGGGGGCGACGAGGCGGTGGAAGCGCATGGCCGCCAACGACCGCTATTGCGGACAAGGGTGGCTCGTGTCACTTTCGCTACGATGCGGTTCATTCATTTCGTCCTCCTGCTTGCGGTGGGTTTCACCTGCGTGGGCTGCGCGCAGGACGACGGCGCCAATCAGGAATACGCCAATCAGAAGGCTATCCAGACCGTCGAGATGTCGGTCGAAATGCCAAGAGAAGCACATCCACTCGTCTCTTATGAACGTTACTACGCCCGGCGTGCTGATGGCACGATTATTGGCATCTATACCAATCACGATAAAGAACACCGATACTAAGTTCTGAAATATTGCCAGGGCTTGTCGGACTCGCCCTTTCCCTGTCCGGTCGGCAGCGAAGGTGTCCGACTAGTACAAGCTGGCGAGAGCCTTTGGCTCGATGACCCTCTGGACCTACCTGGCATGAGTGGCGGGGGCTGTGGTCTGGTTACCGTAGAATACGACCCTACATTTGAGCGGTTCGAGAGAGTGGAATGCAACGGATCTTATTAGACCAGTAACTGGTTTGCCCGCCCAATCTCTCTGCCATCCAGCCTCGCCCTCCACGGCAACGACCTCCGCTTGGTGGCAGGTGGCGGTGTAGCCGAAGGGGACAATGAGGATGAGAACGTACAGGCCCACTCAGCCTGACGGGTTGCGCCAGCTCATGACCAGACACCACCCCGCCAACCTTGCCAACCATGCGTGCAACGCACAGGAACATGCGCAAACCTGAGGAAGAGGATTCGCGCGCATCATGGCCACGCTGACATACCTGACCACCACGCATTTCGATTTCGGCGCGCTGGAGCAGTTGTCCAGGGAACTGAAGAAAGCGGGGGTCACGAAGCCCCTGATCGCGACCGATGCGGGGCTGGTGGGTGCAGGCATTGTCGACACGGTAACAGGCGCGCTGGAAGATGGCACGCCGTTCGCGGTGTTCGATGAAACGCCGGGCAACCCGACCGAAGAAGCGGTCAAGACAGCGCTCGACCTCTATAATTCCGAAGGCTGCGACGGTGTGATCGCGCTGGGCGGCGGTTCTTCGATGGATCTCGGCAAGGCGGTCGCGCTGCTCGCCGGGAGTGGCGGTCCGCTCGCCCAGTACGATCCGCTGCTGGGCGGGGCGAAGAATATCAAGTCCGTCGCACCCGTCATTGCAGTGCCAACCACGTCGGGCACCGGCAGCGAAGTGTCGGTCGGGTTCGTCATCATCCTGGAAGACGGGCGAAAGATGACCTTTGCGAGCCCGCTTTTCATCCCGCGCGCCGCGATCTGCGATCCAGAACTGACGATGGGCCTGCCCGCCGGGATGACCGCGGCGACCGGCATGGATGCGATCACCCATTGTATCGAGGCGTTCCTGACCCCGCAGGTCAATCCGCCGGCAGAGGGCGTGGCGCTCGATGGCCTCTGGCGCGGCTGGCAGTACCTGCCGCGCGCGGTGAAGGACGGTTCGGACCGTGATGCGCGCTGGCATATGATGATGTGCTCCACCGAAGGGGCGATGGCCTTCATCAAGGGGCTGGGCGCGGTGCATGCCATGAGCCACGCGGCAGGCCGCATTCGTCGCCTCAACCCGCATCACGGCACGCTCAACGCGGTCTTCCTGCCCGAAGTCCTGCGTTTCAACGAAGGCGCGTGCGAGGCGAAATACGTCCGCCTGCGGCAGGCCATGGGGCTGGAACCGGGCGCCGATCTTGCCAAGGCCGTGGAGGCGATGAACGCCGCAATCGGCATCCCCTCCGGCCTTGCCGAGATGGGCCTGGAGGAAAGCGATATCGCCGAACTGGTGGAATACGCCCAGAAGGACCTCTCCGCCCGTTCAAACCCGCGCCCGGTCACCGCCGAGGATTTCGAAGCAATGGTACGCGCGTCGATGTAGCGAGCCGTGGAAGTGATGGTGCTTAACTGACGCCGAGCACGATCTCTTCAATGATACGCCATTGTCCGTCAGGCCCCTTCTCGTAGGTCATGGATCCAGAGACTCCTGCAAGCCCACCTGCGTATTCGCTGACATAGATGATAGCTTTCGAGGAATTTTTGCTCACCGCTGGCATCGTTAGATTCAAGAGAACAATGGACCATTTTTCCTCTCGCGTGAGCTCGTCGATCTTATTTTCATCGAGCAAGACATCATTCCGTGCGGCCCATTTCCTTACGTTTTCGCATTCGTCTAAGACGCTAACGTCGTCTGCATTAATAGCGATCCTAACCAATTCAAACTCTCCCGGGTCATAAACGGGCGGGTTCTGAGCGGTATACAAATCGAGATCTTCTTGTGTGGGAACGAGGCCTTCCCGTCTGGAAATGACGGCCAGGCGCCGCTCCTCAAAAGGCTCAAAGTTTTCTACTTTTTCAGTGAAATGCTGTGCATAGTGAAGCGCAATCTCGCAAGCCTCCACACTATTTTGAGAGGCTTCCGATGCGCTATACGAACACGATGTCATGACCGCGTAGAGAGCAATAATCTCGTGCCGAGCTTGCATCCGCTGATTGTATCAACGTGATCGCCGATTGCTAAACGGTTTCTTCACTAGCCTACCGCTCCACGCCCTTGATCTTTCCCCACTGGCGCGCAGCGGTGTAGCCGAGGTAGCCCGTGCCGAAGAGCGCGTAGAGTTCCTCGGGCAGGCCGCGCAGGTAGGCGGTCATCCCGTTGCCGATATTCACCGCCATGCGCGGATCGAAGGCGGAGAGCACGCCCATCGGCAGCGCGAACAGGATCATCGCGTACATCACGTAGAGGAAGCTCGGCCGCGCACGGCTGGTCCACGGGTCGGCCGACTGCGCTTCGGCCACGATTGCGGACATCCTCGCTTCGATGGCCTTCAGCTCGTGTGATCCCTCGAGCGCGAGCAGTTCGAGCTTGGCTTTCGCCCGCGCTTCCTTGTCCGGGATAATCTTGTCGATGATCGAGGCGATCGGGCCGATCAGGCTTTCGATGAGGGGCATGGGGGAGACTCCTGCAAGGGGGAGCCGCATCACGTAACCAGACAGGCACGAGTAGGAAAATGGTTTTCCGGGGCGGGGGCGCTCGCTACGCCCGCACCCAAACCTATCGAGGAGAGAAGAGCATGGCCGGGATCTGGTTCGACGAAATGGAAGTGGGGCAGGTGATCGACCATCCGATCCGCCGCACGGTGACCGAAACGGACAATGTCATGTTCACCTGCATGACGCACAACCCGGCACAGCTTCACCTCGACGAGGAATACATGAAGGGTACCGAGTTCGGCACCCGGATCGTCAATTCGTGCTTCACCCTCTCGGTGATGGTGGGCATTTCTGTCAACGACACCACGCTGGGCACCGCGATCGCCAACCTGGGGTGGGACGAGGTGCGCTTCCCCAAGCCGCTGTTCCACGGCGACACCATCAACATCCAGACAGAGATCGTGGGCCTGCGCGAAAGCAAGTCCCGGCCCGAGGCGGGCATCGTCACCTTCGAGCATCGCGCCTACAACCAGCACGGCGACCTTGTGGCGAGCTGCAAGCGCAGCGGGCTCCAGCGCAAGAGGCCGGCAGAGGCCTGATAAAAGACTCTTTTGTTACAGACCTCGCGACGGCTGCTTTTCGTCGAAATGATATAAAATCAGATACTTGCGATCTCTAAATATTTCTAATTTACGACAATGTTACAGAAATGTTGCATTTGAGGGTCGGCAGGTGCATGCTGCGCTCCTGAAAAACAGGAGAGAGACATGCTGGTTCAGGGAATTTTGGCAGCGGCAATGCTGCTCCCGCCCGCGCAGGCGACCGAAGCGGTGGAGCTTCAGCCGATCGCGATGGTCGATGCGCAGGACGATCCGGCCGAACTGATCAATCTCGGCGTCGAACTGGCGCGTGCCGGTGAAACGGAGGCGGCGCGCCGCGCATTCGAGAAGGTTCGTTCGATGCGTGTCGACTATACGCTGGAAACGACTGACGGACGCTACGTCTACCCGGCCGACCTTGCGCGCAAGGGTCTCGAAATGCTCGAAAACGGCGAATTTGCGCGCGAGCGGGACGTTATCGCTTCGCGCTAATCGGGCAGTGTCTACTTTCTGTTGGCAATCGGGTGCTGGTGCATCCGATTGCGTAGTCGCCGCATACGTCTGAAATCCCGAGGAAAAATACGAGCGCTTTCGGCGGCAAGCCGTTGCAAAATCGAGACAGTCGGTGGGAACCGTTCATTCGCGTGTCACTGCGATGTCATGTATGATGCGCAATGGCGACAGGACGGAGGGCTCGATGATTCTCGGGACATCGGGTCGGCTCGCTGTTTTTGCGGTGCTGACCCTGCTTACGGCCCCGGCACGGGCCGATGTAATGGAAATTGGCGATAACGGCGCGCAATGGATTGCAGGGCCGAATGTCGGCATGCCTGCGTCGGGTCTGGAAATGACTGCCGCACAGGCATCGGTTCTCGATATTGCGACAGCCGAAATCGTTTCCCTCGATGGCGAAGAAGCGGTCGAGGGGTTGCCCGCACATGTGACTTCCAACCCGCGCCTGACCGCGCAAGCCGTCCCTGCCGCTTACCAGGCCAAGGTGGCAGAGCTTGCTGCGCGCTTCGACCTGAGCCCGAGCCTGATCGAAGCGTTGGTCTGGCAGGAAAGCCGGTGGCGCGCCAACGCGGTTTCGCCGGTGGGCGCCCGCGGTCTCGCACAGCTGATGCCGGGTACTGCCCGCGATCTCGGCGTGAACCCGGACGATCCCTTCGCCAACCTGGAAGGCGGCGCGCGGTACTTGCGCGAACAGCTAGACCGGTTCGATGGCGACCTCGAAAAGGCGCTGGCCGCTTATAACGCGGGGCCGGGCCGCGTGTTGCGCGCCAATGGCGTGCCGCGTATCCGCGAAACGCAAGTTTACGTGGCGGCCATCATGGGCCGTCTCGCCAATCACTCCCGGAACGACTAAAGGTATCCTCATGATTTCGATTTCTCGCCTTGCGGCGCTGCTCGCGCTTGTGTCGCCCTCCGCGGCGCTTGCGCAGGTGCAGCAGAACGATCCGCAAGGCTCCGGGCCCATCGTTAATGCGCTGGCATGGTTGCAGGGCACGCTGCTGGGCAATGTCGCGACGATGGTTGCGGTGATGGCTGTGGCGGCGGTCGGCTTCATGATGCTGACGGGCCGGATGAATTGGCGCTTCGGTGCGACCGTGATCATCGGTGTGTTCATCCTGTTCGGCGCGGCTTCGATCGTGTCAGGTATCCAGGCCGCCGCAGGCTAGGGCAGGGGAGCAGGGTCGCACATGGATCAGCTCGTCAGACATCCGGTGCACCGCGCGCTGACCCGCCCGCAGATGTTTGCGGGTGTGACGATGAACTACTTCATCATCAATATCGGCGTGACGACAGAGGTGTTCCTGATCACGGGCAGCTGGCTGGCGCTGCCGGTCGCCGCCGTGATGCACGGCATCGGCTATTTCGCATGCCTGCGCGAACCGCGGATTTTCGACCTGTGGATCACCAAGGTGAGCAAGTGTCCGCGCGTCAAGAACTACAAGCGGTGGGGCTGCAACAGCTACGCCGCTTGAGCACAAGCCGACCTAGGAGGGTCGCCGCATGAGCAAATGGATCGGAGCAGCCGCCTGGAGCGCGAAGGAAGCCCGCGTTGGCGACCGGCTGCCCTATGCTCGCCTCGTGGACGAGAACACGTTGCTGCTGCGTGATGGCGCGCTGTTGACTGCCATGCAGGTGCCGGGCCTGCTGTTCGAAACCGAGGATACCGACGCGCTGAACGCCCATGCGGCGACCCGCGAGGTAATGCTGCGCAGCACGCTCGATAGCCGCTTCGTGATGTACCACCACGTGATCCGTCGCCGGGTAGAGGTGGAGCTGGATGCGGAATTTTCCGATCCGCTGGCGCGCCATATCGATGCGCGGTGGAAAGAGCGGCTCGGCTCGGGTTCGCTGTTCATCAACGACCAGTTCGTCACGCTGATCCGCCGCCCCGCACGCGGCAAGGCGGGCTGGGTCGAGAAGGCGAGCAAGGCGCTCAACAAGCGCAAGAAAGACGCGGTCGAGGTCGATCCGAAAGACCTGCGCGCTCTGCGCGCTGCCGCGACCGGCCTCGTCGCCTCGCTGCAGCCCTATGGTGCTTCGCTGCTGGGCGATTACACCGGGCCCAAGGGCTTCGTGAATTCCGAAATCCTCGAGCTGCTGTCGGCGCTCTATAACGGAGAGATGCGGCCCGTGCGCCGCCCTGCCGAAGACCGCGATATTGGCCACTTCCTGCCCTATCGCCGTGCGAGCTTCGGCATCGACGCGATGGAATTGCGCGGATCTGGCGACCCCGATTTCGCCTCGATCCTGTCGCTGAAAGACTATCCCGACGCGACCAGCCCGGGGCTGCTCGATAGCCTGCTGCGACTGCCCTACGAGATGGTCGTGTCGGAAAGCTATGCGCCTTCCGAACGCACCACCGCGCGCGAGCGGATGGACCTAGCGATCCGGCGGTTGCGCTCGGTCGACGAGGAAGCACAGGCCGAACGCAACGACATGATGGCTGCGCGCGATGCGCTGGGCAATGGCGCGGTCGGTTTCGGCGATCACCACCTCAGCGTGTTGGTGCGCGAGAAGACGCTACCACGGCTCGACGATGCCACTGCGGCCTGCTCCGCTGCGCTAGCCGATACCGGCGCTATTGTCGTGCGCGAGGACACCAATCTCGAACCCGCGTTCTGGGCACAGTTTCCCGGTAACGAGCAGTATATCGTACGCCGCGCGATGATCTCTTCCGCCAACATGGCCAGCTTCGGCTCGCTGCACGGCTTTGCGCTGGGTCAGGCCGAAGGCAACCACTGGGGCGAGGCGGTGACGCTGCTGGAGACGACCAGCGCGACGCCGTTCTTCTTCAACTTCCACAATGGCGATCTCGGCAATTTCTCGGTCATCGGGCCGTCGGGTTCGGGCAAGACCGTGGTGATGAATTTCCTCGCCGCACAGGCGCAGAAATTTTCTCCGCGCACCGTGTTGTTCGACAAGGATCGCGGGGCGGAGCTGTTCGTGCGCGGGATCGGCGGGCGCTACGACCGGATCTACGCGGGCGAGCCTTCGGGCTTCAATCCGCTCTCGCTGCCCGACACCCCGGCGAACCGCGCTTTCCTGCGCGACTGGCTGGGCGTGATGCTGAAGGCCGAGGGGCCCGAGGAATTGCAGACCGTCAGCCACGCGGTCGATGCGGCGTACGAAAACGATGCGAGCTTGCGCCGGTTGCGCAATTTCCGCGAGCTGCTCAGCGGTACGCGCCGCCCCGAACCGGGCGATCTGGCAGATCGCCTGTCTGCATGGATCCACGGCGGCGAGCATGCCTGGCTGTTCGACAACGAGGCCGACGAGCTGGACCTCGAGCGCAAGACGCTCGGCTTCGATATGACCGCGCTGCTCGAAAACCCGCGGCTGCGCACGCCGACAATGATGTACCTCTTCCACCGGATCGAGGAGCGGCTCGATGGCGAGCCGACCATGATCCTGATCGACGAGGGCTGGAAGGCGCTCGACGACGAGGTGTTCGCTGCGCGCATCCGCGACTGGCTCAAGACGCTGCGTAAGCGCAATGCGCTGGTCGGTTTTGCCACGCAGTCTGCGCGCGATGCGCTGGAAAGCCGCATCTCCACCGCGCTGGTCGAACAGACCGCGACGATGGTGTTCATGCCCAACAGCCGCGCACGGCCGGAGGATTACTGCGACGGTTTCGGCCTGACGCAGCACGAACTCGCGCTCATCCGCACATTGCCTGCGCACAGCCGCTGTTTCCTTGTCCGCCAGCCCGACGCGAGCGTTGTCGTGCGGCTCGACCTGTCGGGCGCACCCGAAGTGCTCACGATCCTGTCGGGTCGCGAAAGCAGCGTGCGTAGGCTCGATCTGCTGCGCGAGGCCGTGGGCGACAATCCCGCCGACTGGTTCCCCGCGCTCACCGGCCATGCTTGGCCGGGCGGGAAAAGCGACGATGATGGTGGCGAAATTCCGTTCAAGCAGGCGGCGGAATGACACCCAATTCCACCTGCGATCTGGCAATGTCCGAAGCCGCGGGCGGTGTTGCCGCCGCTCTGGAGGCGGTCAATTGCGTTGCGGCGGAAGTGACCGGCGCCACGTTCGCGCGCCTGTTCGCGCCGGGTGGTATCCTGGTCACCGCGCTCACCATCGTCTTGACGCTGTACGTCGCGTTTTTCGCGATCAACCTGCTGACAGGTCGTTCTGTTCTGGGCGTCCGTGCGCTCACTCCGCGCATGATCACGCTGGGTCTGGTGCTGACTTTCGCGACCAGTTGGGTCGCGTACCAGTCGATCGTGTGGGGCGTATTCGTGGACGGGCCGGATTGGCTCGCGAGTGCGCTGACCGGTGACAAGGGCTCTGCCACGCAGACTTTTGCCACCAAGGTCGATGTCGTATTCGCCGCGGTCCAGCAGGCGAGCGAAGGTCAGGAAAATATCGAGACGTTCTCGCCCGCAGGGATGCTGTGGATGGGCGCGCTGCTGTTCATGCTCGGCACGGTCGGCTTGCTGGTGACCACCCGCATCGCGCTTGCTTTGCTGGTCGCGCTCGGCCCGATCTTCGTCGTGATGGCACTGTTCAACGGCACGCGCGGGCTGTTCACCGGCTGGTTGAAGGGCCTGACGATGATGGCGCTCACCCCGCTGTTCGCGGTGCTGGGCGGTTCGATCATGCTGGAAATGTCGGTCCCGATCCTCGCTGCGCTGACCGCGATTCCCGGAGAAATCCCGGCCCGCGCGGCGATGGCCTTTTTTATGATCGGGGCAGTGCATGTCGCGCTGATGGTGATGGTGTTGAAGGTGATGGGCACCATGGTGGGCGGCTGGACCGTGTTCGGGCTCGCCAATCGCGATAATGACAAGGCAGCCGACCGCGCCCCTGCGGCGGCCCCCGCGCCCGCTGCGCCTGCTGCCAACGCCTATAACAGCGCCAATGGATCGCAGCCCGCCGCGTCCAGCGCGGCGCGTCGCACGGCAGTGGTTGCGGCGACCCCGCCGGTCGCGGCCAACGATTCGGGCGGTGGTGGCAACGCGGGGGGCACCCGCGTGACCAAGGTTTACGCTACCTCTTCAGGGAATGGACAGGCCGGTGAGACTAGCAAGGCGGCATCGCGCACCAGCGGACTTGGGTCCCGCTTCAAGAGTGCGCCTGCCCGTCAAACGGAGAAAGTGAAATGATTCGCGTGGCTTTGCCAACGCTCTGCTGCCTCGCCCTGTTCGCGGCGAGCCCTTTGCTTGCCAGCGATCCGCGACTTGTCGAGCGGCTTTACGACCCTGACGAGGTCGTCGTGATCCAGGGCAAGACCAAGGTGCAGGCGACGATCCAGTTCGGCGATGGCGAGTCGATCGAGAATGTCGCGGTGGGCGATTCCGCCGCGTGGCAGATCACGCCCAACCAGCGCGCCAACCTGCTGTTCGTCAAGCCGCTGGCGCCGACCGCGCAGACCAACATGACGGTGGTCACCAATCGCCACACCTACCTGTTCGATCTCGTCGCAAGTCCGCGCGCCAAGCCCATGTATGTGCTGCGCTTTACCTACCCCGATCCTCCGCCGGAGCCTGAGGAAGAGCAGCTGGCAGCTGCTGGCGAGGTGAACGCGCTCGAACTGGCCGCGGCGAACGATCCGCTGGCGGTGATCGATCCGGCAATGCTCAACTTCAAATGGGCCGCGCAAGGCGCCACGCACCTGCTGCCGGACGAGGTCTTCGACGATGGTACGTCGACCTACCTGAAATGGGATGTCGAGCGACCCGTGCCCGCCATCCTGATCGAGAATTACGAGGGCGACGAAGGCCCCGTCAATTCGACCACGCGCGGAGATACCGTGGTCGTCGATGGTGTCCCGGCGCACATCATTCTGCGCTCGGGTCGCGAAAAAGCCACACTGGTGAATAATGGTCCGGTTCGCGCCACCGCGGCGAGCGGGCCGGTGAGCGGCGGCCGGTAGGCACGCCAGTACAGGGAAGCAGAATTATGCGCCTCGCGATGAAAATGCCCAAGAAGGGGCCCAGGTCCGGCGACAGCGATGGCAATTTCGCCAATGACGCGCGCGATGACGATCCGCGCGAGAGCGAAAGTGCGGAGATCATCGATCTCGCCAGCCGCAGTGCCTTTCCCGCGGTTGCCGCCAAGAAGGGCGGCGGCGACGCGATGGGGATGGTCGCAGGTATCGCGATAGTCGGCGCGCTTGGTCTCGTGACGCTGTGGAGCATGAGCAACGCACGCCTCGACGATGGCGAGGGTGGCGACGCAGCGAATACAGCTGCCGCTTCCACGGCAACCCCGACCAAGATCGCGACCGACCCGGCCCCGGCAGCAGCCACCGGCGGCGCATCGCCGCAACCGGTGGTGCGCGCCGATCCGGCCCCGTCGCCCATCCTTTCCAACCAGCCCGGTGCGTCGGTGGGCGTGGCGACCAATCCCTACAACAGCCCGACGATCGTATTCGATTCCTCGGGCAAGGCGGTGGCCAGCGTGCCGACAGCGGCACTTCCCGAAGGCGCTGCAGCGGCTACCGGCGCGCCGGCCTCGGTCGGCGGATCGGCAGGTGACTTCGCAGCGAAAATCGGCGGCGTTGGCGGCGGGCCTGCACAGGCCACGACTATGGCGAACCCGACGACCACGGTCACGCAGGGCACGCTGATCCCGGCGATCCTCGAGACCGCGATAGATACCGATGTTCCGGGCTACGTGCGCGCCGTGGTGAGCCAGGACGTGAAGAGCTTCGATGGCAAGAATGTGCTGATCCCGCGCTCCAGCCGGTTGATCGGCCAGTACCAGTCGGGCCTGCAGGCGGGCCAGAAGCGTGCCTACGTCATCTGGACGCGCGTGATCCGCCCCGATGGTGTCAGCGTGAACCTGCAATCGCCGGGCGTAGGTTTCGACGGGAAGACCGGCCTGCCGGGCAAGGTCGACAGCCGGTTCTTCCAGCGCTTCGGTTCGGCCATGCTCCTGTCGGTCGTCGGGGGGCTTTCCGCCATCGGCACCGGCGGCGCGTCGGTCGTGATCGGTGGTGGCGGACAGGCTGCTGCTGCCGCCGCTGCACAGCAGGATAGCCAGCTCGGCCCGGTCGTGCGGGTGCGCGCGGGTGAGCCGATCCGCGTGTTTACCGCGCGCGATCTCGATTTCTCAGGCGTCTGATCCGGGCAGCGGGGCTGACGTGGACCAGCCGGATATTAGCGCAAACCTGCAATCGGTAGATGCGGCGCAGGCTCCCGAGCCCATGCTCGGGCGTGAGCGCAGCGTCTATCTCGAAGCCTATCTCGCGCCCTTCCGCCAATGGCTGGACCGCGACACGGTGACCGAGATCATCGTCAACCGTCCCGGCGAGGTGTGGATCGAGGATGCAGCCCAGCCAGGCGGCATGCAGCGGATCGAGACCGACACGATCACCGATATCTTGGTGCAACGGCTTGCCGAGCAGGTTGCGCGGGTCAGCCATCAGGGCATCAATCGCGAACACCCGCTGCTCGGCGCGACCCTGCCAGACGGTGCGCGCGTGCAGTTCTGCGGGCCGCCTGCCAGCCGCAAGCATTGGGTGATGGCGATCCGTCGTCACCGGCGGCTGGACCTGCCGCTCGACGCTTATGACACAGGCCCACTGAAAAAGGCGGAGAAGGCGGCCATGCCCGATCCGCAGGCAGAACCGATCGCCTTCCTGCGCGAGGCGATTCTCCAGCGCCAGACGATCCTGATTTCCGGCGGCACCAGCACCGGCAAGACCACCTTCCTCAACGCGATGTTGGGCGAAATCCCAAAGGATCAGCGCGTCGTGCTGGTCGAGGATACGCCCGAACTTCGCCTTCCGGGAGAGAATGGCGTGGGGCTGGTCGCGGTGAAGGGCGAACTGGGCGAGGCAAAGGTCACTGCCAACGAATTGCTGCAGGCCGCGCTTCGCCTGCGCCCGGACAGGATCGTGCTCGGCGAACTGCGCGGGGCGGAAAGCGTCTCGTTCCTGCGCGCGATCAACACCGGCCACCCGGGCAGTTTCTCCACCGTCCATGCAAACTCGCTGCACGGAGCGCTCGAACAGCTCTCCCTTATGGTCATGCAGACCGGCATCGGTCTGACCCGGCCAGACATTATCGCCTATGCAGCCAGCGTGATCGACGTGATCGTGCAGCTCGGCCGCGGGGAAGACGGCAAGCGCGGGATCGCGGAAATCGCGCGCAGCACCGATCTGCTCAAGTCCTCCGACTGGTAGCGCGAAAGCTGCGATAAGCGGGGTGGCCTGACCCGTGCGCAAACGATACAGGCACGGCAAATCTACGCGGCCTGTGCCGTGCAGAATATGGTCAGCTGAACAGACTGAAGCGAGAGCCGAGTGCCGATGGATTCCCCGCTGAGTGCCAGTTCCGATCGTGACTCCAGTCCGCGATATTTCAATCGCGAACTCAGTTGGCTGGCTTTCAACGATCGCGTGCTGGCAGAAGCGTGCAACGCAGATTACCCACTGCTCGAGCGGCTCCGTTTCCTTTCCATCTCGGGCAGCAATCTCGACGAATTCATGATGATCCGCGTGGCGGGCCTGGTCGGCCAGGTGCAGCGCGGGATCGAGAAACCATCGGTCGACGGGCTTACCCCGGCACAGCAGCTTTCCGAGATACGCGACCGGCTCTCGCGGCTGAACGATCGCCAGCAGGAGATTTTTCGCGATCTGCGCGAAATGCTTGCCGATGCGGGCATTCACATGGCGGACGACCGGCGGATCGATCGCGAGGCTCACGAATGGCTGCGCCAGCACTTCCTCGACGAGATCATGCCGGTGATCACGCCGCAGGCGCTCGATCCCGCGCACCCTTTCCCGTTCATCGCGAACGAGGGGCTGGGGGTGCTGTTCACCGTGCGTCGTAAGGGTCAGAAGAAGAAGGCACCCGCCGAAGATCTTGTCGAAATGGTGTTGATCCCGTCCGCACTGCCCCGGTTCCTGCGTGTGCCCGGAGACGAGGCAATCTATATCGGGATCGAGAACCTGATCACGCGTTTCGCAGATCACCTCTTTCCCGGTTTCGAAATGCGCGGCAGCGGCGTGTTCCGTGTGCTGCGCGACAGCGACATCGAGATCGAGGAAGAGGCCGAGGACCTGGTCCGCACCTTCCGCAGCGCGATCCAGCGGCGGAGGCGTGGGCAGGTGATCCAGCTGGAGCTGGAAACCGATTTCAATGCAACGGCCGAGGCATTGCTGCGCGATCGGCTGGCCACGCCCGGCGCGACCTTCGTCAAGATCGACGGGATGCTCGGCATGTCTGGCCTCTCCGACATTGTGAAGGAAGACCGCCCGGACCTGAAATTCGATGCCTATACGCCGCGTTACCCAGAGCGGATTCGCGAACATGACGGGGATTGCTTCGCCGCAATCCGCGAGAAAGACATCATCATCCACCACCCTTACGAAAGCTTCGACGTGGTGGTCGATTTCATTCGCCAGGCGGCGGCAGACCCCAACGTCGTTGCCATCAAGCAGGCGCTCTACCGCGCGGGCACGCAGTCCGAAGTGATCGAGGCGCTGGTGGAGGCGGCAGAGAACGGCAAGTCGGTGACTGCTGTGGTCGAGCTGAAGGCTCGCTTCGATGAGGAGCAGAACCTCTACTGGGCGAACAAGCTGGAACGTGCAGGCGTGCAGGTGATCTACGGCTTCGTCGACTGGAAAACCCACGCCAAGGTCGCGATGGTCGTCCGGCGGGAAGACGAGGGCTTTCGGACCTACTGCCATTTCGGCACCGGCAACTATCACCCGATCACGGCCAAGATTTACACCGATCTCAGCTACTTCACAGCCGATCCCAGGCTGGGCCGCGATGCGGCCAAGCTGTTCAACTTCGTCACCGGTTACGTCGAGCCGCACGGGATGGAAATGCTGGGCATCAGCCCGATCGACCTGCGCGAACGGCTTTATGCCCGGATCGATGCAGAGGCCGATGCTGCGCGCCAAGGCAAACCCTCGGGCATCTGGATCAAGATGAACCAGTTGACCGATCAGGGAATGATCGACCGGCTTTACGCGGCGAGCGAGGCAGGGGTCGAAATCCAGCTGGTGGTGCGCGGCATCTGCAATCTGCGCCCCGGCGTGGCTGGCCTGTCGGAAAATATCCGTGTGAAGTCGATCATCGGGCGCTTCCTCGAGCACAGTCGCATCTATGCCTTCGCCAATGGCGCGCCGATCCCCGGCAAGCAGACGCAGGTGTACATTTCGAGCGCGGACATGATGGAACGCAACCTCGACCGGAGGGTGGAACAATTGGTGCCGATTGAAAACCAGACCGTGCACGATCAGGTGCTGCAGCAAGTGCTGCTGGCCAATCTGCTCGATAACGAACGCAGCTGGATCCTGCAGCCCGATGGCACTTACGAACGCGCAGAACCAGGCGCCAAGCCGTTCAACTGCCATCGCTACTTCATGACTAACCCTTCGCTCTCCGGGCGCGGAGGTGCGCTGGAAGCGGGCGATGTGCCGAAACTGGCGTTTGCAAGGAGTGCTGCCTGATGGGACGCAAGAACAAGCGTGATCGCGGGCGAATTTCTGGCTCGGAGCCGCTCGGCGCGATTATCGACATCGGGTCTAACACCGTTCGCTTGGTCATTTATGGCGGTCCGCCGCGCGCACCCACCACTTTGTTCAACGAGAAGGTGACTGCACGGCTCGGGCGCGATCTCGATGAGAACGGGCTCCTGGCTGACGACGCGATCGATCTGGCGATGGGCGCGCTGGAACGTTTCGCACTCTTATTGGCCGATCTCCATGTGAAAAACGTCGATACGGTCGCCACCGCAGCGGTTCGCGATGCGAAGAATGGCAAGGAGTTCCTCTCGCGCGTCACATCGCTCGGGCTTGAACCGCGGCTGCTTAGCGGCACCGACGAAGCGCGGATCAGCGCCGAGGGCGTGCTGGGAGCATTTCCCTCGGCGCGTGGAATTGTTGCGGACCTGGGTGGTGGCAGCCTTGAGCTGACGCCCGTGGCAGACGGTGAAGCGGGCGAGGGGTGCAGCCTGCCCGCCGGGACTTTGCGTCTGCCCAGTCTTGGCGGCGGTGACCGTGCGAAATTGCGCGACAAGCTGAAGAAGATGGTCGGCAAGGAAGGCCCGGAGATCGCTGCGGGAGGGGATCTCTATCTGGTCGGCGGCACTTGGCGCGCGCTCGCGGTGTTCGCGCGGGAAGAAGCCGGGTTCGCGCTGACCGATCCGCACGGCTTCATCCTGAACCGGGAAGATGCGGCCGCGCTGATCAAGACGGTATCGCGCACCGATATCGACCGGATCAGGGCGATCCCCCGCGTCACGTCGTCGCGTGCCGAATCGCTGCCCGAAGCGGGCCAGTTGCTGCATGTCCTGCTCAAGCATTATGACCCCGACCGCATCGTCGTTTCCGCATGGGGTTTGCGCGAAGGGCTGATGATGCGGCGGCTGGACCAGTATCAGCTTGCGCAGGACCCGCTGCTGGCAGGCGTGGTGGATTTCGCAGAAAGCCGGGGTGCGTCGCCTATGCAGGCGACCCGCATCGCGGGATGGACGGTCGAGACGGTCAGTTCGCTCCGGCCCGGTGCAGAACGGCTTCGCCTCGCGGCGATCATGCTTGGTTGGGCGGCGATGCAGACCGAACCCAATCTGCGCGTGGGGCAGGGCGTCGACTGGGCGCTGCACAAGCGCTGGATCGCGGTTTCGCCGGAAGGGCGGGGGATGCTGGCCGCGGCGATATGCGCCAATTCGAACGAGCTCGATCTTCCCGGCTCAATCACCGATCTCGCCAGCGGGGACGCGCTCGAAGAGGCGGTCACCTGGGGCCTCGGCCTGCGACTGGCGCGGCGACTGGGGGCCGGGTCGGCGCGTTCGCTGGAGGCGACACGATTGACGCGTGAGAAGAAGTCGCTGGTCCTCACCCTCGCGAAAAGCCACGCATCGCTTTACGGCCAACCGACCGAACGCGATCTCGCGCTGCTCGCCACACACTTGGGCCTCGAACCCGTGATACGGGTGAAGGGGGAGAAAAAGCTGCCGGAAAAGGGCGAGGCTGCGCTGCTGCTCGACGAGCCTATGAAGAGCTAGCGCTGTTCCGCTGCAAAGGGTGAGAAATCGGTGTTGGTGTCGAATATCTCGAAACCTTCTTCCCGCTTGAGCCAGTTCACCACGATGTAGGTGAGCGGGGTCAGCACCGCCTCCCATACGATCTTCAGCACCCAGTTGGTGATCATCACGATCATGACATCGCGCGTATCCCAGATGCCGAGGAAGGCGATGGGGTAGAACAGCAGGCTGTCGACGCCCTGGCCCACCACGGTAGAACCGATCGTACGGCTCCACAGTGCATTCCCCTTGGTCCAGATTTTCATCTTGGCCATGACGAAGGAATTGACGAACTCGCCAGCCCAGAAGGCGACGATGGATGCGAGCACGATGCGCGGGACCAGCCCGAACACCTGATTGTAGGCATCCTGCCCGTTCCAGCTCGCGGCCGGCGGCAGGCTGACGACGACCCAGCTCATGAATGCCATAAAGATCATCGCGGCAAAGCCGGTCCAGATCACACGCCGCGCGCGGGCATAGCCGTAAACCTCGGTCAGCACGTCTCCGATCACGTAGCTGACCGGGAAGAACAGGATGCCCGCGCCATAGATGAACACGCCGTCCGGCGCGGGCCACCATCCATCAGGCCAGAAGGGTACGGATACGGAGGTAAGTTTGGCCGCGCCGATAATGTTGGACAGCAACAGGATTGCCACGAAGGCCGCCATCACGCGGTCGAAGTGCTTGAAGCGCATCGGCGCAGCCTGTGTCCTGCTATCCCCCATTGCGCTGGCATAACCCGGTTTTGAGTTTGCGAAAAGGCGGCTATGCGCCGGGTGGCGATGCGCGCCCTTAGCTCAGCTGGATAGAGCGCGGGACTTCTAATCCTGAGGCCGCAGGTTCGAATCCTGCAGGGCGCGCCAACACCGTTCACGCAAAAGTCCCTCGCTCCGCTCAGTGTACTTTTGAGTGGAAGTTTGGAGCCGACCATCCTTGGGGCGGCCCGGCGGACGGTCGGCGTGTATCTGATTGGGTTTATCCTGCCAGAATGGACATCCTGCCCGTTCGGATTCCTTCACGCCTTTCGCAAGTGTGGAACCGGCTTCGCGAGTTCCGGTTTAAGGGGAAAGCATTTCCAGGGAGAACCACGATGAGTTCCGCCGAAGCCATTTTCGAACGCCTCAAGGAAGATCACGATAGGCATCGTGAGCTGCTCGACAAGCTGCTGGCCACCCATGGGGATAGCGCCGAGCGCGAGAGCCTTTTCGAAGAACTGACCAAGGAGCTGAAAAGCCACGCGGCAGCCGAGGAGCAAGCGCTGTATTCCACCATGATGCGCAAGCCCCCGACCACCGGCGAAACACGCCACTCGGTCGCCGAACATCACGAAATCGAAGAGATGCTCAACGATCTCGCCGCGACCGATATGAGCGAGGGGGCGTGGCTGCAGAAGCTCAAGGCTCTCGACCATGATTACCGCCATCACATAAATGAGGAGGAGGAAGACCATTTCCCGGACTTCAGGGATCATCTCGACCAGAAGGATATCGAACACATGGCAAAGGTGTTCGAGCGCCGAAAAACCGAGGAAAAGGCCGACGCCGAAGTGACCCCCGAAAAACAAGAAGACGCCAAGGAATAGTGTCCGGGGCGGGGGGCAGCCCTGAGCTCGAACGGGCCATCGCGGGCGGCGAAGGGGCAGACGCGTCCGAAGAACCGGGCATCTGGCGTTACGCGATCGCCGAGAGCATGGCGGTGGTCATCGATGGCGAGAACTATTTCACCCATGTTCACAACGCGATGTACAATGCGCAGACCCAGATCATCCTGATCGGATGGGATTTCGATACGCGTATCTCTCTCAGGCGCGGCGAGGAATGGGAAAACGGCGATACCGATCGTCCCTCCCGGCTTGGCGACTACCTTCCGTGGCTGGTTCATAATCACAACGGGCTGGATATCCGCATCCTCAAATGGGGACTCTCTTGGGTTCAGTTCTTCAAACGCGGTCGAATGGCTTACGACATCGCGCGCATGTGGATGGTCGACGGGATCAGCTTCCGGTTCGACAGCAAGCATCCGCCCGGCTGCAGCCACCACCAGAAGATCGCCGTGTTCGACCGGCAGCTGGCGGTGTGCGGCGGGATCGATCTGACCTATGATCGGTGGGATACCCGCGAGCACCTGGAAGACGATCCACGCCGGGTGAACTGGCCGGGCAATGTCCATGGCCCGTGGCACGACATTACCGTGATGATGACCGGCCCGATCGTCGGCGCGCTGTTTGACCTGTGCGATACGCGCTGGCAGGTGGCGGGCGGCAAGCCGCTGGATCGGCCGGTACGCCCGGCGAGGAAGCCATGGCCCGAACAACTGCAGGCCGATTTCGAGGATGTCGAGATCGGCCTCTCCCGCACGCGAACCGCAAATGGCGATGTAACCGAGGTACGCGAAGTCGAAGAACTGTTCCTGGCGCATTTCGCACGTGCCAAGCGGTTCATCTATATCGAGAACCAGTACTTCACCTCGCGCAAGATTGCAGAAGCTATTGCCGCGCGATTGAGTGAGCCCGATCCACCGGAAATCGTGATCGTCCATCCACGCAATGCCGACGGCTGGCTGGAGCAGCAGGCGATGGACCATGCGCGCGATCTGGTTGCCGAAGCGGTCGAAACAGCCGACGCGCACGACCGGTTCGAGGTGTATGTTCCCTACACCGGCAAGACGCCGATCTATGTGCATGCCAAATTGATGATCGTGGACGACGAGGTGCTGCGGATCGGATCGGCCAATCTTAACAACCGGTCGCTGGGGCTGGATAGCGAATGCGATACGGTACTCGATGCAACACGGCCGCATAATGCGGGGCGCGGGCTGGAAAACCGGATCCGGGCGATCCGGGTGTCCTTGCTGGCCGAACACTGCGGTGCCAGCGAGGGAGAGATGGAAGCCGCGCTCCACGAACACGGGACGATGCAGCGGGCCATCACTGCGCTGGGTTCCGTAGGGCGCAGAACGCTAAAACCCTACGTCCCGCCAACCAAGACCGAATTCGAGGAATGGCTTGCCGAATCGGCGATGCTCGACCCGGAAAAACCGTCGGGAATCCTCAGGCCATTTGCGCAGGGCGGACTTTTCGGCAAAGGCGGGCGGCTCAGGCGATTGCGCGACACGGCAAAGAGGAAATTTCTGAAATGAGTAGTCTGGTAGGCCCCGACGAGGACCGGGAAGACGGCAAGCTGCCGGTGCCCGAAAATGTCCAGGCTGCGGTTCGTACCCTTATTGAGTGGGCGGGGGACGATCCTGCGCGCGAGGGATTGCTGGATACGCCCGCGCGCGTGGCTCGCGCGTGGAAGGAATATTGTCAGGGCTATGACGAAGACCCGGCAGTGCACCTCAGCCGCGTGTTCGAAGAGGTAGGCGGTTACAACGATATCGTGCTGCTGAAGGACATTCCGTTCCAGTCGCATTGCGAACATCATATGGCCCCGATCATCGGGGTGGCCCATATCGCCTACCTGCCTACCGATTTCGTCGTCGGCATTTCTAAGCTGGCGCGTGTGCTGCACGGGTACGCCCGGAGGTTACAGGTGCAGGAACGCCTCACCGCCGAGGTGGCGGAATGCATCTGGGACAATCTGAAACCTGAGGGTGTGGCGGTGGTCATCGAAGCGAGCCATGCCTGCATGACCGCGCGCGGCGTTCGCACGCCTGGCGTCACTATGGTCACCAGCCGGATGATGGGCGTGTTTCGCGATGACGAACGCAGCCGGGAAGAAGTGCTTGGCCTGATGGGCCACTAAAAGCGCTCAATCGCGCTTGGAAGGCCCGATACCGTCCGAAAGAATGGTGTTGGCCGCCTGTACGGCCCGCTCGGCAGCGCCGGACGTATTGTCGCTTTCGTTCCATACGGCGTAACGAAGGCCGAGGAACACATTCATGCCCATGATTGCCCAGGCATGCGCCTCTTCCAGGTCATTGCGCAACTCGCCCGCTTCGGCACCCGCGCGCAAGCGACCGAGTATCCGCTCGGCCGTCTTTTCGTAGTGTGCGCGATAGCTATCGGGGTCGACGAACTCGGACTCGTCGATGATGCGGTAGATTTCCTTGTGGTCGCGCGCGAACGCCATGAATGCGGCAAGTGCCGCCCGTTCGGTGTCCAGCGCATCGAGATCGCGTTCGGCCAGGCGCTGTGCTGCGGCGAGGCGGACGCCATCGCTCAGATCGCGCACCAGGTCTCGGAAGATCGCCTCCTTGCTACCGAAATAGGTGTAGAAGCTGCCCAGCGCCACACCTGCGCGTCGGGTGATCGAGGCAATCGAAGCCTCGTGAAACCCGCGTTCCCCGAATTCGATCGTCGCTGCATCCAGCAGCTTGCGGCGCGTGCGTCGCCCGCGCTCGGTCGCGGGTGGAGCAGGGCTGGTGTCGAGATCGGTGCGCGCCATGATTGCCACACCTATGGAAATCTTTTGCGGCGGACAAGCGATAACTTGAAACATGGTTCAGGTTTCAATATGGAGGCTGCCATAAGAATTTAACGGAGAGGGAAATTTGAGATGCGTAGCTCCAAGAGAAGCAGTGTTGCCGTTCGTGCGGGCCTGATGGCCGGCGCGGGATTCGCCGCGTTTATGGCTGTGCCGGCTGCGGCACAGACCGCTGGTGACGAAGAAGCAGATGCGGAAGCAGCCGCTACCGCCGCGGGCGAAACCGGCAATGGCAACCTGATCACCGTCACCGCACGGCGGCGTGAAGAGCGCCTGATCGATGTGCCGATCTCGGTCACCTCGTTCTCGGGCGACCAGCTCGAAAATCTCGGTGCGGTCGACATTACCGAAGTTGCGCAGTTCACGCCCAACGTGACGCTGGAGCCGAGCCGCGCGACGAACTCCACGCTGTCCGCCTTTATTCGCGGCATCGGCCAGCAGGATCCCGTGTCCGGTTTTGAACAGGGTGTCGGCATCTATCTCGACGACGTTTACCTCAACCGTCCGCAGGCTGCGGTGCTGGAAATCTACGATGTCGAACGGATCGAAGTCCTCCGCGGGCCGCAAGGGACGTTGTATGGTCGCAACACCATCGGTGGCGCGGTCAAGTATGTGAGCCGCCGCCTGCCGCAGGACGCCGCGTTCAAGGCGAAGGCAAGCTACGGTACCTACAACCTTGCTGAGGGTGTCGTTACGGCATCGGTCCCGGTCAACGATCTGATCCGCGTCGGTGGCTCGGTCGCGCGCCTTTCGCGTGGTGGGTTCGGGGACAACCTCACGCTGGGTGTCGAGAACTATAATAAGGATATCTGGGCGGGCCGGGCCAGTTTCGAAATGGGTGGCTACGGGGAGCCCGGCTTTATCCGCATTCAGGGCGATTACACCAAGGACAAGAGCAACCCGCGCGGCGGCCATCGTCTGATCACCGGCTACGTCACCGGCGCGCCGGTGCTCGACAATGTTTACGATACGCGCGGCGGGCTTGCCGATCCGGAACAGGAGGTCGAATCCTACGGTGTTTCGATGCAAGCTGAGCTTGAGCTGGGTGGCGGCTTCACCTTCCGCTCGATCTCCGCATGGCGCAAGGACGACAGCAGCACGCCGATCGATTTCGACGCGCTGGCGACGGTCGATTTCGACGTGCCAGGTGTGTACCTGAACGAGCAACTGAGCCAGGAACTGCAGGTCCTGTATGACAATGGTGGCCCGCTGACCGGTCTTATCGGCGCGTACTATCTCGATGCCCAAGCCGATACACTGTTCGAGAGCCGCCTTTATACTTCGCTGCCAACCTTGTTGCCGCAGCTGACCGGCTTCACTGCTGCACTGGTCGATACGGAAACCTATGCGGTGTTCGCCGACGCCACGCTCGATATCACCGATCGGATTTCGATATCGGCAGGCGGTCGCTACACCTGGGATCGGCGAGATGCCGATATTACGAAGCAGAACTACATCCTTGGCGGATCGGGTGCGTTCGGTGCCCAAGGCATTGTGATCGGTACCGACACGGATTTCGAAGGATCGGCCGAATTCGAGAAGTTCACGCCGCGCGCATCGATAAGCTTCAAGCCGACGCCCGACCACAACATTTACGCGTCTTATTCGAAAGGCTTCAAGGGTGGTGGGTTCGACCCACGCGGGGTCGGTGCTAACGCGCCCGATCTCAATAGCGATACGATCGTTTCCGACGATGAAGTCGCAGCCTTCCTGAGCTTCGAACCTGAACAGGTCGACAGCTACGAAATCGGCTACAAGGGGAGCCTCGCCGATGGACGCGTAAGCATCGCGGTGGCGGGTTTCTACGCCGACTACACGGACGTCCAGATTCCCGGTTCGGAAGCGTGTGTGGTCGCAGGCGTGCCGACTTTCTGCGGCACTGTTACCAATGCGGGCAAGGCCACTTTCAAAGGTATCGAATTCGAAGGCAGCGCCCGCCTCGGCGCTGGCTTCAGCCTGTCTGGTTCGGTCGGCTACATTGATGCCGAGTACGACGAGTACATCACCAATATCGGTGCGACGCCGACCGATGTATCCCAGTACCGCGAAGTACAGAACACACCCAAGTGGACGGGCAGCGCAACCCTTGCCTACAATGCCCCCATCGGGAATGGCGACCTCTACGCTGGCGCTTCCGCCACATATCGCGGCAAGACCTTCCAGTTCGAAATCCCCAATCCCTACCTGGACCAAGATGGTTTCGCGCTGTTCAACGCCGATATTGTCTATACGCTGCCGGGTGGCAGGGTGACGATCGGCCTGCACGGCAAGAACCTGTTCGACAAACGCTACAAGACTTCGGGCTACCCCTTCATGGCGGCCGACCCGACGACCGGCGAGCTCTTGCCGCTCACGGCAGCAGCCGCTCCTGTGCTGGCCGCGACGTGCCCTGCAGGTACTTACACTGTGGGTGAGATCTATCCGGCACTCGGTTGCGAAGGCACGCTGACGACGTTCTACGGCAACCCGCGCGAGGTGTTCCTGACGGTCGGCTTCAAGCTCTGATCTTCGGGACCAACTGATACGGAAAGGGGCGCGCCTTCAGACGAAGGAGCGCCCCTTTTTCATGATGGTGTCCAGCTTCAGAGCTGGCCGAGCATATGCTCCGCGCTCGAAACGCTGAAATCGCCCGGCGCTTCGACGTTGAGCTTGCGCACTTCGCCATCGACAACCAGCATCGAATAGCGCTGGCTGCGGGTACCCATCCCGAAGCCCGAACCATCCATGGTAAGGCCGATCGCCTTGGCGAAATCGCCATTGCCGTCGGCCAGCATGGTCACATCCTTGCTGCCGTCTGCCTTCTGCCACGCGCCCATCACGAAGGGATCGTTGACGGAGATGCAGGCGATCTCGTCCACGCCCTTGGCCTTCAACTCACCTGCCTTTTCGGTAAAACCGGGCAGGTGCTTGGCCGAGCATGTGGGCGTGAAAGCCCCCGGTACGGCGAACAGCGCCACGGTGCGTCCGGCGAAGAATTCTTTCGATTCGACCGGCTCCGGCCCGCTTTCGCCGACCTTGGAAAGAGTGACCTGGGGTAGCTTGTCGCCTTCGGAAATCTGCATTGTCTGTATGTCCCGCTGGTTGGTGTCCGTCGCGTCCTCTGGCCTGTGATGTCAGCCGGGGCAAGATGCTTGCTTGCTCGCATGACGATGCAGACCAGTGCACCACCTCTACGAACCGGACCCGCGATCTTTCCCGGAAATGCCTGAATCCCAGGCCTCCGGTCGAATGTCTTGCACGGTTTGCGCAGCGATCGGCACGATCCTACTTGAAGATATAAAGAAGTCTTTATATGGGCTGCGTCACGGATGCGGCGACCCCTTCGCCGCACGTCATTTTCCGGGTTCCCTGCGCCCCTGCCGGCGTATGCCCACCAAAGCCCAAGGAGCAAGCATGGCTACCCTCGCATCCGAGAAGCAGGACTATATCGTCAAGGACCTCGGCCTCGCCGACTATGGTCGTAAGGAAATCGACATCGCCGAAACCGAAATGCCCGGCCTGATGGCATTGCGTGAGCAGTACGGTGACAGCAAGCCGCTGACCGGCGCGAAGATCGCCGGTTCGCTGCACATGACGATCCAGACCGCGGTGCTGATCGAAACGCTCGTCGCGCTCGGCGCCGAAGTGCGCTGGACCACCTGCAACATCTATTCGACGCAGGATCACGCGGCCGCCGCGATTGCCGAACAGGGCATTCCCGTGTTCGCCATCAAGGGCGAAACGCTGGCCGACTACTGGGATTACGTCGCGAAGATTTTCGACTGGGGTGACGAGCCCTGCAACATGATCCTCGACGATGGCGGCGATGCCACCATGTTTGCGCTGTGGGGCGCACGGATCGAAGCTGGCGAGGAAATGCCCGCGCCGACAAATGAGGAAGAGCGCGAAATGCAGCGCGCGCTCAAGGAATTCGTCGCGCGCAAGCCCGGTTACCTGACCAAGACGGTCGAAACGATCCGCGGCGTGTCGGAAGAAACCACCACCGGCGTCAACCGTCTCTACCAGCTGGCAAAGGCAGGCAAGCTGCCGTTCCCGGCGATCAACGTGAACGACAGCGTCACCAAGTCGAAGTTCGACAACAAGTACGGCTGCAAGGAATCGCTGGTCGATGGCATCCGTCGCGGCACCGACGTGATGATGGCGGGCAAGGTTGCCTGCGTTGCGGGCTACGGCGATGTCGGCAAGGGCTCGGCTGCTTCGCTCGCCGGGGCCGGTGCCCGCGTGATGGTCACCGAGATCGACCCGATCTGCGCGCTGCAGGCGGCGATGGACGGGTACGAGGTCGTGACGATGGAAGAGGCGACCAAGCGTGCCGACATCTTCGTCACCACCACCGGCAACAAGGACGTGATCACCGTCGACCACATGCGCGCGATGAAGGACATGGCGATCGTCGGCAATATCGGCCACTTCGATAACGAGATCCAGGTCGACGCGCTCGCCAACATGAAGTGGACCGAGATCAAGCCGCAGGTCGATCTGGTCGAATTCCCCGATGGCAAGCGCGTCCTGCTGCTTTCGAAGGGCCGCCTGCTCAACCTCGGCAATGCGACCGGCCACCCCAGCTTCGTGATGAGCGCCAGCTTCACCAACCAGGTGCTCGCGCAGATCGAACTGTTCACCAAGGCCGACCAGTACGACAACGCCGTGCACGTGCTGCCCAAGCACCTCGACGAAGAGGTCGCCGCGCTCCACCTCGCCAAGCTCAACGTGCAGCTGACCGAGATGAGCAAGGAACAGGCGGACTATATCGGCGTGCCGGTGGAAGGTCCGTTCAAGCCCGAACATTACCGCTATTGATCGCAAATCTGCGATAGGGCGGGGAAACCCGCAACAATGCGAGGCCCGGGGTGGTTGCCAATTGGCCACTCCCGGGCCTAGCTGATTCTTATGGACCTCGGCTCAACCGCGCTGGCGCTACTCGGCTTGCTGCTCGCGGCGTGGACTGCCGGTGCAGCATGGCTGATGATCGCAGCCGGCGCGCGTTCGCGCGGGGCCGATGCGGCGCGGCTTACGGCGAAGCGCCTCAACCGCTTGCTGGACGAGGCACCGACAGCGGCCTTGCTGGTCCGCAGCGACGGGCGGCTGGAAGGATCGGAGCGGCTGGCGCACTGGCTCGGGCTGGAGGAATTGCCGCAATTCCTCAGCGAACTGGCGAAGCATCCCGATCGCGGACTGACATCCGAGCAGCTCGACGAACTGACCGAAAAGGTGCGGCTGGCGCAGAAATCCGCTGCCCCGTTTCGCATGGCAGTAACTTTGCCCGGTTCCTCCCGAAGTCTTGCCTTGCGCGGCAGCCTTGCCGACCCGCAAGTCTCGCCGGGTGGAGCGGCACTGATCTGGGTGTTCGACTTCAGCGAAAGCGAGCGCGAACTGGCAAAAATGCGCGAGGAAACCACGCGCGCCAAATCCGATTTTGCTGCGCTGGTGGGGCTCATCCAGGCGGCGCCCATGCCGATGTGGTTTCGCAACAAGGATATGCGGCTGCAGATCGTGAACCAAGCCTATGTCTCTGCGGTCGGTGCACAAAGTGCGCAAGAGGTCGTCGATCAGCAGGTAGAACTGGTCGAGGCGGTCGACGGTACGCATCCCGGCGCCATTGCTCAGCAGGCCTCCGATACGGGCGAACCGATAGAGCGCATCGTCTCCGTCACCAGTGTGGACGGCATGCGGCGACGGTTTCGTGTTTCCGACCTGCCCCTGAGCGACGAGGGCGTTGCCGGATACGCGGTCGACATCCAAGAGCAGGAGGATCAGGCGCGCGAGCACCGCGCCTATCGCGAGGCGCAGCGCAGCATGCTCGATCGCCTGTCGGTGGGCGTGGCGCAGTTCGACGGGCAACGCAGGCTCACCTTCGCCAATCAGCCGTTCCGGCGCCTGTTCGCGGTGCGCCCAGGGGCGGGGGCTCTGGGCACGTCGTTCGAACGGCTGTTATCGGATGCGCGGGACGAGGGGCGCACGCCCGAGGTGCGCGACTTCCCGAGCTGGCGCAAGGAGCACATCGCGTGGTTCGAAGCGGGCGGCACGCAGGACGAGGACTGGCCGCTTTCGGACGGCACGCATCTGTCGGTCGTCGGCCAGCCCATGCCCGATGGCGGGCTCGCGCTCATCCTCGAAGACCGGACCGAGCAGCTTTCCATCGCCGCCAACCGCGACACCCTGTTGCGGACTCGCACCGCGATGCTCGACAGCCTGTTCGAGGCGCTGGCGGTGTTCGCGCCCGATGGGACGCTGCAATTGTGGAACCACAGTTTCCCCGAAACCTGGGGTCTGGAACCGGAAGCGCTGGATCGCCACCCCTCGGTCGATACGCTGCTGACCCTGATCCAGCCCAATCTTGCCCGGCAAAAGCAGGTCAAAGGCGTTGGCGAGGTCATTCGGTCCGCCACGCTGGACCGCAAGGAGCGTGCAGGGCGGCTCCAGATGGCCGACGGGCGGACGATCGAATTTGCGGGCATTCCCTTGCCCGACGGCAACGGGCTGCTGACCACGCTGGACGTCACGGCCAACGAACAAGCGGAGACCGCGCTGCGCGACCGTGCGGAGGCGCTGGAGCAGGCGGACAAGGTCAAGACGCGCTTCCTCGCCAACATGTCCTACGAATTCCGCACGCCGCTGACTTCTATCGGCGGGTTTGCCGAGCTGCTGGAAGCAGAGGTTGCCGGGCCGCTGACCGATGGTGCGAAGGAATATGTCGCGGCGATCCTGGAATCGGTGGCACGGCTGACCGACCAGGTGGAAAACGTGCTCGATCTCTCGCAGAGCGAAGCAGGCCTGCTACCCATAGCACCGCGCGAATTGTCGCTGCTGGCATTCGTCGCCGGGGTCGCGCGGGCGCGCGAGGATGCGGTCGAGGCGAAAAGCATTACACTCGACCTGAAGGGCAGCCAGTCGCTCATCGTTTCGGCCGATCCGCGCCAGCTTGGTCGTGCCATCGGGCAATTGCTCGACAATGCGATAGAGGCCTGCGGGGAGAGCGGGCGGATCCTCGTCGATCTGGGCAAGTATGAGGATGGTGTCCGCATCGTCATCTCGGACGACGGGCGCGGAATGGACGAGGCCGAACTTGAACATGCGCTCGATGGAATGCGCGAAGCGAGCGGACCTGATACGTCGCGTCGCCAGGGGCTGGGCCTGCCGCTCGCCAAGCAGCTGGTCGAAGCGCATGGCGGGCGGTTCGATATCCAGTCGCGCAAGGGTGAGGGGACAAGCGTTTCGCTATGGCTGCCGAAGCGGTGAACCCGAGCCTCATCGACCTGCCCGACCTCGCGGCCATGGAAGCATTCGGTACGCGAATCGCGGCGAACATGCGCGCGGGCGATGTGATTGCGCTGAGCGGATCGCTGGGCGCGGGGAAGACGACGCTCGCCCGGGCGATCCTGCGTGCCGCCGGTCACGAGGGCGAAGTCCCGTCGCCGACCTTTACCCTGATCGAAACTTACGACGCACTGCAGCCACCGGTCGTCCACGCAGATTTTTATCGGTTAGACAATCCGTCCGAAGTGCAGGAGCTCGGGCTTGACGATTATCGCGATGGCGCGGTGCTGATCGCCGAATGGCCCGACCGTGCTGGCGGCTTCACCCATGAAACGGGGTGCCTCGCCATACATGTCCAATTTGCCGAAAGCGGTCGCAAGGCGATTGTCGAATCCGGCGCAGGTTGGCTAGGACGCGCGCCATGAGCACTTTGCCTCCCGGTATTCACGAATTTCTCGACGCAGCCGGCTGGGCCGGGGCGGAGATTGCCCCGCTGACCGGGGACGCGAGCTTCCGTCGTTATTTCCGCATTCGCAAGGCCGATGGACGGGCCATGCTGATGAACGCCCCGGCGGACGAGAAGCCGCAGGAATTCCTCGATGTCGCGCGCTGGCTCCTGGATCACGATATTCGTGCGCCCCGGATTTTCGCAGAAGATCTCCAGAATGGCTGGATCCTGATCGAGGATTTCGGCGATGCGCGGATGCGCGACTGGCTCGACGAGAATCCCCATGCGGAGGAAGCGGCCTATGCCGCCGCCATCGACACGCTGGTCGATTTGCATACCAAGCCCGCTGGCCCTTTCCCGCCCTATGACATGGCGACCTACCTGCGCGAGGCGAAGCTGTTCACCGAATGGTATTGCCCTGCCTTGGGCCTCGATGTGGATGGGCATGGGTTCGCTAATGCATGGCGCGAGGTGCTGGCCCCACTTGCCGGCAACCCGCATCCCGATGTGGCCGTGCTGCGCGACTACCACGCCGAGAATATCATGCTGTTGCGTCCGCAGGATGGTCCCGGTGCGCAGGGTGTGATCGATTTCCAGGATGCTCTCGTCGGCCACCCGGCCTACGATCTTGTCTCGCTGTTGCAGGACGCGCGCCGCGATGTGTCGCCCGAACTGGAGGCGAAGATGCTCGCGCGCTATCGCGAATGTGCGCAATGCAGCGACGGGTTCGACGCGGACTATGCGCGGCTCGGTGCGCAGCGAAATACCAAGATCGTCGGCATCTTCGCGCGGTTGAACCAGCGTGATGGTAAGCCGCGTTATCTCGGTATGATCCCGCGCGTGTGGGAAGCGCTGGAGCGCGATCTCGCCCATCCCGAACTCGCCCCTGTCGCTCAATGGTTCGACGCCAATATTCCGACGGAGCTGCGCGCACGGCATGGCGCGGTCGACGCATGAGCACGCTGGTCACCGACACCGCGATGGTCATGGCGGCAGGGCTAGGCAAGCGGATGCGTCCGCTCACCGCGACGATGCCAAAGCCGATGGTACGCGTGGCGGGCAAGCCGCTGATCGACCACACGCTGGACCGGCTGGCCGAGGCGGGCGTCGCGCGCGCTGTGGTCAATGTTCATTACCTCGCCGATGCGCTGGAGGCGCACCTTAAGGAACGTGCCGACCTCGCGGTCGACATATCCGACGAGCGCGAGATGCTGCTGGAAACGGGCGGCGGGATGATCAAGGCGCAGGACAAGCTGCCAGACCCGTTTTTCTGCCTGAACTCTGACAACATCTGGCTCGACGGGCCGCGCAATGCCTTCGCGGAGCTTTCAGCCCGCTGGGACGACAGCGCGATGGACGCCCTGCTGCTGGTGGTGCCGCACAAGCGTGCGGCCAATTTCAACGGCCCCGGCGATTTTCATCTCGATTCGGCGGGTGGAGTGACACGCCGCAAGTCGGGCCGGATCGCGCCCTTCATCTATACCGGCATCCAGCTGGTGTCGCACCACCTGCTGCGCGATGCCCCCGAGGGCAAGTTCTCGACCAACATCCTGTGGGATCGCGCAATCGAGGAAGGTCGGCTGTTCGGACTGCCCTTCAGCGGCGACTGGTTCGAAGTGGGCACGCCCGATGCCGTGCGCCTGACCGAGGATGCGCTTTCGCGTGGCTGAGGCGCCGGGTGGCTGAAGCAGGACCGCCACAGGTCTATTCGATCGCGGCCCATCGCGGGTTCGCGGATGCGCTGGTGGCAGGCCTCGTCCCGCGATATGCCGAAGAGGGGCTGGGCCTCGCGCGGCTGACACTGCTGCTGCCAAGCGGGCGCGCGATCCGCACCGTGAGCGAGGCTTTCGTTCGCCAGCTGGGCGAGAGTGGCCAGCAGGGTTTGCTGCTGCCGCGCATGGTGACGATTGGCGATTTGTCGCTGGACGAGGCACTAGGCCCCCTACTCGATCCGCTGGGCGCGAATGCAATCCCCCCTGCGGTTGACCCGACCTATCGCTGGCTGAGGCTGGCCGCTCTGTTGGCGGAAGAAATGGGTGCAGATGCCCCACAAGGTCCGCCGCTGTTCCGGCAGGCGCGGATGATTGCCGAGACGATGGACCGCCTGCTGGTCGAGGAAATCGCGCCAGAGGACCTGTTGGGCGAACGCGTGCTCGATGTCGTTGGTTCTGTCGCCGGGCACTGGCAGAACAGCCTGCGCCGGTTCGCGCGGGTGCAAGCGCGCTGGCTCGTGGAACTGGCCGAGACGGGCCGGGTCGATGCCGCTACCCGCCGCAACCTGCTGTTCCGCCATGCCGCCAAGGCCTGGCGTGATAATCCTCCCGAAAGCCCGATCGTCGCTGCCGGGGTCACCAGCGCAGCGCCTGCGCTGGCTCGCTTGTTGCGGGTGGTGAGCGAACTCCCGCAGGGTACCGTGATCCTGCCCGATCTCGACCTTTCGTTATCCAGCGAAGCATGGGATGAACTGGGGCGGGCGGGCGCATCCGATAGTGCCCAGGGCGAAAGCATCGGCAGCGACGATGCACCCACGCATCCGCAATATCACCTCAAGCTGCTGCTGAACCGCATGGGTGTGAACCGGGGCGAAGTGCAGCAGTGGCACCGGCGCGGGATCGGCGCGGCACCGCCTGAGCGTACCCACGCCGTCAGTGCGCTGTTCCTCCCGCCCGAGGCCAGCAAGAGCTGGATCGACCTGCCCTCGGAGAAACGGCGGCTCGCGGGTGTGCGGCTGCTCGAAACAGGCAATCCCGACGAGGAGGCGCAGGCCGTGGCGCTGGCGGTGCGGCAGGCGCTGGATGGGCGTGAGCGTCGCGTGGCGGTCGTCACCCCTGATCGCGCACTGGCGCGTCGCATCACCCACCACTTGCGGCGGTGGGATATCGAGGCGGATGATTCCGCGGGCATGCCGTTGAACGAGACACCGGCAGGCCGTGCGCTACTGTTGCTGGCACAGGTCGTGGCGGAAAAGGCTGCGCCGGTGCCGCTGGTGGCGTTCCTGGGCCATCCGGCGGTGGGTGTTGCGGGAGCCGAAGACGAAGCAAGGGCGCGCGCCGACTGGCTCGATGCCCTGCGCGCTTTCGAGGATCGCTTGCGCGGTCCGCGCCCGGCGCCGGGGCTTGCTCCGCTGCGGCCGGTTGCGGCGACGGCCGATGTTTCTGAGTGGTGGAGCAGGGTTGCCCAAAGGCTCGATCCGCTGATGGCGCTGTCGGGCGAAGTGCCGCTGTCCGACCTGCTGAGTGATACGGCGCGCGTGCTGGAAGAGTTCTGCGGAGAGGGTATCTGGTCGCGTGAGGATGGGCGCGCGCTCGGCGCTTTCGTTGACGATTTGAGCCAGCAGGCCGGTGCTGCCGCGACGCTGCTCGAACCGGATGACCTGCACGCTATCCTGTCCGACGCGATGCAGCGGGTTGCGGTGCGCCCCGCCTATGGTGGGCACCCACGCGTGGCGATTTACGGCCTGCTCGAAAGCCGGATGGCGCGGGCGGACCTCGTCATCTGCGCGGGGCTTAACGAGGGGACATGGCCGGGCGGTGCCTCGCCCGATCCGCTGCTCGCCCCGCCGGTGCTGCGCGCGCTGGGCGTACCGGGCGTGGAGTTTCGTATCGGGCTTGCCGCGCACGATTTGGCAGGAGCGCTGGGCGCGCCTGAAGTCTTGCTGACACGCGCTGAACGCGATACCGATGGGCCCGCGATTCCGTCACGTTTCTATCTGCGAATCAAGGCCTTGCTGGGTGACCTTGCGTCCCGGCATGAGGAAAGCGAGCTGCCCCGGCTGGTCGACGCCTTGCGCAATGCCGAGGCGGCACCGCCTTATCCGATTCCCGAGCCATCTCCGCCTGCAAATGTGCGCCGCGTCAGCATCAGTGCGACCTCGCTCGACCGGCTGCGGTCGGACCCATACCAGTTTTACGCCCGATCGATCCTCTTCCTCGAGGAGAAGGACCCGCTCGACGCCGAACCTTCGCCCGCGTGGCAGGGCACGCTGGCACACGCGATCCTGGAGGAATGGCACAAGCAGGGCGGCGCGCTGACCGATCTGGCCGCCAAGCACCTGGCCGAGATGGATGCGCACCCGCTGACGCGCGCCTTGTGGGAGCCGCGGCTGATGGCCGCGCTCGAATGGATCGCCAATCAGGTCGGCTCCGAGCCGCAGCGCCAGATCGTAGCGGTCGAGGAGAAGGGCGCGCGGGTTATCCAGGGCATCGAAATCACCGGCACCGCCGACCGCATCGACCGTCTGCCGGACGGCAGTTATGCCATCGTCGATTACAAGACCGGCGGGCCGCCTTCGAAGAAGATGGTGCAAGAAGGTTTCGCGCTCCAGCTAGGCACGCTGGGCGTATTGCTCGCCGATGGCGCCTATGCGGATCGGGGGATCACAGGCGTGCCCACGCGCTTCGAATACTGGTCGCTGGGGCGCGATGCGAAATCGGACACGGGCTTTGGCTATGTAACGACGCCGCTGAAGGTTGGCGCTGCACGTACAGGCATAGAACCGGAAGACTTCCTCCCCGAAACGCGCCGCTTTCTGCACGATGCGCTGGAAACGTGGATCACAGGTGATGCGCCGTTCACCGCGCGGCCCAACCCCGACCTGAAGCTCTACGCCACCTACGACCAGCTTATGCGGCTTGAAGAGTGGCTCGGGAGGGAGAGCGAATGAGCAAGCTTTACGACCTCCTGACAGAACAGGCGCGCGCGGCCGATCCGAGCCATTCGGTATGGCTCTCCGCCAGCGCGGGCACCGGCAAGACGCAAGTGCTCTCCGCCCGGGTGCTGCGCCTGCTGCTGCAACCAGGGGTGGAACCGGGTTCGATCCTGTGCCTCACCTTCACCAAGGCGGGCGCGGCGGAGATGGCGACCCGCGTCAACGAAACGCTCGCACGCTGGGTGCGGATGAAGCCCGATGCGCTCGCTGCCGATCTCAAGGCCATTGGCGCAAAGTTCGACCCGGTATCGCAGGCGCGGGCTCGCACATTGTTTACGAAAGTGCTCGATTGCCCGGGCGGTGGCCTCAGGATCGATACGATCCATGCCTTTGCGCAATATCTGCTCGCCGCTTTCCCGGAGGAAGCGGAACTCGAGCCGGGCACGGTCGCGATGGACGACCGGACGCGCGAGTTGCTCGCCCGCGAAGTGCTGACCGATCTGGTCACCGGGGCCAACGAGGATGATCGCAGCGCGCTCGCCATGCTGTCGCTCCGGTTAGGACCGGATGGCGCGAAGGCTTGGCTGATGGCCTGCGCCAAGGCGCGCGAGCTGTGGGCCGATGCGGGCGGCTGGCGCAGCCCGATGCGCGCGCAGGTGCTGCAATTGCTGGGCCTGCCGAGCGATTTTTCCGAAGCTGATCTGGCGCAGGAGTGCGCGGACGGTGCGTTCGATACTGCATCGCTCAACGCCTGCCTCGCGACCTTGCGCGAGTGGGACACCAAGGGCGGGCGCGAGGGGGCCGAGGCAATCAATGTCTGGCTGGCGGGCGATCCGCAACAGCGTCTCGCGGACCTCGGCAGGTTCAACGGCACGCTGTTCGTCGCAGATGGGTCGAAGGCGAAGAATCTCACCCACATCCTCAAGCGCGATCCGGCTTATGAGGGCCATATCGAGGCGGTCCGCGCCTGCTGCGATGGCATCCGCGAAAAGGTCGCGCTGCTTGCGCTGGCCGAGTATCTCGCGCCTGCACTCGAACTCGGTCGGCGCTTCGCATTGCAATGGGACGAGGCGAAGCGCACCCGCGGGCTGGTGGATTTCGACGACCAGATTGCGCGGGCGGCCAGGCTGCTCGCCAATTCCGAGATGGCGCAATGGATCGGCTACAAGCTGGACCGCGCCTTCGACCATATCCTGGTCGACGAGGCGCAGGACACCAATGCCAGCCAGTGGGCGATCATCGATGCGCTGACGCAGGATTATTTCGACGGGTTGGGCGCAGCAGGCGCGCGGCTGCGCACGGTGTTCGTCGTGGGCGATTACAAGCAGGCGATCTTCGGCTTCCAGGGCACCGAGCCGCAGCTATTCATCGCCAAGCGCGAGGAATACGACGCGCGGATCAACGCCGCGATTGCGAATGCCGAAGCGCTGGCGCTGGAGACGCGCGAGAAGCCGTTGGTGCCGCTTTCCCCGCTCGAAAAGCTGGGGCTGGAGCGCAATTTCCGCTCCTCGCAGACGATCCTCGATTTCGTCGACCGCGCAGTGGCGCAGGTCGGGGCAGAGGCGATGGGGATGGAGCCCGGAGAGATCAGGCACAGGGGCGACGAGAAGGTTCCGGGCCGCGTCACCCTGTGGGCGCCCATCGGCGCGGAAGAAAGCGACGATCCCGAGGCGGTGGAGGAAGACGGCGCCGAAACCTGGTTACCTGCTCCCGAGAGGCGCATGGCTGACCGGATTGCCGCGCAGGTCAAGCAATGGCTCGATGACGGCCATCCCCTGACCAAGGGTGGCAATCGCCGCGCCACGGCGGGCGATATCATGATCCTGGTGCGTAAGCGCCGCGCGCTCGCCGGGCTGATCGTCGCGCGGCTTCATGCCGCCGGCGTGCCGGTGGCGGGTGTCGACAGGTTGCGGCTCGGGTCTCCGCTGGCAGTGAAAGATCTGCTGGCTGCGTTGCGCTTTGCCACGCAGCCGCGTGACAGCCTTAGTCTAGCGAACTTGCTGGTCTCGCCGCTTGGCGGCTGGTCGCAGGACGACCTGCTGGAACATGGCCTGCGCGACAAGAAGGTGACGCTGTGGGACCATATCCGCCGCAGCGATGCCCCTCTGTGCATGGAGACCGCCGAGCGGCTGCGCGCGCTTCTCGCCAAGGTCGATTACGAACCGCCACAAGCGCTGTTGCAATGGCTGCTGACCGGCCCGTGGGATGGACGCCGCAAGCTCGTCGCGCGGTTGGGGCGCGAGGCGAATGACCCAATCGACGAGTTGATCGGCGCGGCCTTCGCCTATTCCGCCGAGCATACGCCGAGCCTGCAGGGCTTCCTCAACTGGTTCGATGCCTCGGACGAGGAATTGAAACGGGAAGCTGCCGGCAGTGGCAATGCCGTGCGGGTGCTCACTGCGCATGGGTCCAAAGGGTTGCAGGCACCTATCGTTATCCTCGCCGATGCGACGGGCAACCCGGATCGCGGCCCTGTGAGGGCAGGGGAGTTGGCAACGGACGATGGCCGTGTGGTGCCGCTGCCGAGCATGCCGAAAGAGGCCAAGGCGGGCCCGGTGGTCGCTGCCGAGGAAGCGAAGAAGGCGCGCGAACGCGAGGAACACTGGCGGTTGATGTATGTCGCGATGACCCGCGCCGAGGAAGCGCTCTATATCGGCGGTGCCCTCATGCCGAGCGACAAGGAACTACCCGAGGCCAGCTGGTATGCGGTTGCACAGGCGCTGTTCGATGACGAGGGCGTGGCCGACCCGATCTGGAGCGAACGGCACGACGTCGGAGCACTGGGCGATCTGCAGGCGCCCGGTGCCGATGCTGCGAACGGCTCGTCCAGAATTGAATTGCCGGAATGGGCTACTCGCCCTCCGCCGTCCGAGCCCAAGCCGTTGAAGCCGCTTGCGCCGTCTGCCCCGGGCGAGGACCTTTCGCCCAATCCGCCGGGGCTCGCGCAGGGGAGTGAAGCGGCGCAGCGCGGGACGCTGATGCACCGGCTGCTCGAACGCCTGCCCGATATCGCGCCCGAAGATCGCGCATCGCGCGCGCGCGCATGGCTGGAGGCTCAGGCTGGCGAACTTGGTGAAGCGACCCGCGCAGAAATGGTCGACCGGGCGCTTGCGGTTCTCGACGATCCCGACTTTGCAGACCTGTTCGTGCCGGGTGCGCTGGCCGAAGTTTCGCTCGCCGCGACGGTCGAAGGGCAGGTGGTCACGGGCAAGCTCGACCGGCTGTGCGTGGGCGAAGACGAGGTTCTCGTGGTCGATTACAAGACCACTCGCCGCCCACCGCACTCGGCTCAGCAGGTCCCGGTCGCGACGCTCAGGCAAATGTCGGCCTATGCCCATGCGCTCGCGGCGATCTATCCCGGACGACGCATTTCCGCGGCGTTGCTCTATACGCAGACACCGCAGCTTATTGCGCTTCCCGATGATTTGCTCGCTTTGCACAAGCCCGGCTTGGGGGACAAGCAGCAGGACTTGTCCGCAGCCGACTTTGCGTGAGGCGACAGACTTCCTAGATACTGCCCCAGAATACAGGAGATTGCCCCATGGCCACCAAGACCGTCACCGATGCCAGCTTCCAGTCCGACGTGCTCGAGAGCGACAAGCCCGTGCTTGTCGATTTCTGGGCCGAATGGTGCGGCCCGTGCAAGATGATCGCGCCCGCGCTGGAGGAAATCAGTGACGAACTGGCCGACCAGGTGACCATCGCGAAGATGGATATCATGGAGAATACGGATACGCCGGGTAAGCTGGGCGTGCAGGGCATCCCCTATCTGGTGCTGTACAAGAATGGCGAGCGTGCTGCCGAACTGACCGGCGCACGTCCCAAGAGCCAGCTCAAGGCGTGGCTCGAAGGCGAGCTGTGACTTCCACTCAGGTGGCGGGCTGGTAGCCCGCTGCCGCGAGCCGCGCGACCAGTTGATCGTACAGCTCGCGGTTTGCTGCGCCGATCATCCCGCGTCGGCCATCGTCCACCCGGTAGGGCGTCCCGTCGAGCCTGAGGCAGGTGCCGCCCGCCTCGTTGAGGAACAGCGATCCCGCTGCGTGATCCCACGGTAGCGTGCGTTCGTAGATCGCCACATCGTGTTCTCCCAGTACGGTCAGCGGATATTGTTCGCACGCCGCACCGGGCGCCTTCACCAAAGTGTAATTCGGCGCGATCTGCGCCTTGAAGCGCTGGCGTTGGCCGTGCGCCATGAACTTCGTCATCGCGGCGAGGCGCGGTGGATTGGCGCCGGTGGGACGCGCGGTAACCTGCTCCCCATCGATCGTCGCACCCTGCCCACGATGCGCGGCACACAGCCGATCCCGTTGCGGGTCATAGATCCACGCGCCTTGCGCAAAGCCTTCGTCCGCCAAGGCGATCATGATCCCGAAATGACCTTTGCCGCTGGCGAAATTGCTGGTCCCGTCGATCGGGTCGATGATCCAGCAGGTGCGGGTCAGGCGATCCATCACGGTTGGATCGGCGTGCGCCGCTTCCTCGCCCACGATGTCCGCTTCGGGATGCAGCCTGGCGAGCCCATCGGCCAATGCGACTTCCGCCTCGCGGTCGGCGATGGTGACGAGGTCGTCGTCGGCTTTCTCGATAATCTCGGTGGCTTTCAGCGCGCGATGGCGCGGCATGATGATGCGGATTGCAACGTCGCGCATCAGCGCCAGGATTTCGCGGTCGAGCGTGCTCACAGGTGTCCCTTCACGATCGATAGTCCGCGTTGATATCGATATATCCGTGCGTGAGGTCGCACGTCCACACGGTGGCGCGGCCATCCCCCATGCCCAGGTCGACAGCAATATCGATCTCCTGCCCCTCAAGGTGCTTCGCTACCGGTGCCTCTTCGTAGTCCGCGACTGGCTGGCCATCGCGCGCAGCCCAGTGCCCGCCGAACCCAATGGAAAGCGTGTCGCGATCCGCAGGCTCGCCCGCCTTGCCCACCGCCATCACCACGCGGCCCCAGTTTGCATCGCCGCCCGCAATCGCGGTCTTGACCAGCGGCGAGTTACCGATGGCGAGGCCGACGCGCCGGGCGCTGTCGTTCGACACTGCGCCGGTTACTGTGACGGCAATGAACTTCTGCGCGCCTTCTCCGTCGCGCACCACGAGCTGCGCGAGCTGGCGGCAGACGTCCTCCAGCGCGGCGGCGAAGGCATCCGCGCCCGGATCGTCGAACGAAGCGATACGCACATGGCCCGCCTTGCCCGTCGCGCACACCAGCACGGTGTCGCTGGTCGAGGTATCGCCGTCGACCGTGATGCAGGAGAATGTCCGGGTGTTGATATCGCTCAGCAGCGTCTGGAGGAACGTGGGCTCTATAGCGGCGTCGGTGAACACGTAGCCCAGCATGGTCGCCATGTCGGGCGCGATCATGCCCGATCCCTTGATGATCCCGCCGATCTCGACCCGCGTCTCGCCCACCATGGCGCTCGCATGAGCGCCCTTGGCGAAGGTATCGGTGGTGCCGATGGTATGGGTGCCATCCTCCCACCCGCACGGCTCTGCGGTGAGCACGGCTTCCACCCCGACGCGCGCCTTGTCCTTGGGCAGGGGCACGCCGATGACGCCGGTGGATGAGACCAGCACCTGCTTCGGGTCGCAGTCGAGATGCGCGGCGACCTGTCCCATGATCTGCTCCACCGCCTCGCGCCCGCGATAGCCGGTGAAGGCGTTGGAATTGCCCGCATTGACGATGATCGCGCGCGCGCTGCCCGTGGCCACGCTTTCACGCCCCAGCTCAACCTCGCTCGAACAGCACACGTTCTTCGTGAACACGCCTGCCACGCTGGTGCCCTCTGCCAGTTCGACGAAGGTCAGGTCGGCACGGTCCCACTCCTTGTAGCGTGCCCGCGCCACGCGGAGCGTCACACCCGCGATGGGCGGGATGTCGGGGAAGGGTATGGCGAGCGGAGAGCGGGCGAGGTCCATGATTGTGCCGGTAGCGCGCCGTACCGGGCACGACAATCGCTTGCGGCTGGACGTGCGCCTCGCGCGACCTTATGTGTCATGCTCGATGCTTCGCAAACTCCTCATGCTGATGGCCCTGCTGAGTGGCCTTACCGCAATGTACGCGCCGGAGCGTGCGCTTGCGGCGCAGAGTTCTGTGAGCGGAACAGCCGCCGAAGTCTGCGATGCCAAGAAAACCGACGCCCGCTGCGAGTGCCACACGGCGATCAGCCTGCGGGACTGGCGGATCGTGGTCGAAAAGATTTGCCGTCCGCGCTCCTCGGTTATCTACGTGCCGACCGTGTACCTCGGTGTCGACCGCGCTTACGAATAGCGCGACCTACAGAAAATCCGTTCCCAGACCCGTTTCGCCCGGCACCCGATGTGCGCGGGCGCTCACCAGTATAATCCGCTTATTTTCGAGGCTTAGCCCATGTTCCAGTCCGTCATGAAGTCCGTCTTCGGATCGTCCAACGATCGCTACGTCAAGTCGCTCGGCAAAATCGTCAACCAGATCAACGATCTGGAGCCTGCCATGCAGGCACTGTCCGATGCAGACCTGCAGGCCCAGACGGGCAAGCTGCGTGACCAGCTGGCTGCAGGCGCGAAGCTGGACGATATCCTGCCGGAAGCCTTCGCCACCGTGCGCGAAGCTTCCGTGCGCGTGTTCGGCATGCGGCACTTCGACGTGCAGATGATTGGCGGGATCGTGCTGCACCGGGGCGAGATTGCCGAGATGCGCACGGGCGAGGGCAAGACGCTGGTCGCCACGCTGGCGACCTATCTCAACGCGCTGGAAGGCAAGGGTGTGCACGTCGTTACCGTCAACGACTACCTGGCCAAGCGTGACGCGGAATGGATGGGGCAGCTGTACAAATGGCTCGGCCTGTCGGTCGGCGTGATCGTGCCCAACCTCAACGAGTTCGAACGGCGCGAGGCCTATGGCTCCGACATCACTTACGGCACGAACAACGAGTTCGGGTTCGATTACCTGCGCGACAACATGAAGCACGAGCGCACTCAGATGGTGCAGCGTCCGTTCAATCACGCGATCATCGACGAGGTCGACTCGATCCTGATCGACGAAGCGCGGACCCCGTTGATCATCTCGGGCCCGACCGACGACAAGACCGAAATGTACGTCACCATCGACGAGGTGGTGAAGAAGTTCGTCGCCGATCACGAGGCGCTGCCCAACGGCGGCGAAGATGGCGAAGGCTATTACGACACGGACGAGAAATCGCGCACCGTTTCGCTGACGGAAGATGGCGCGGAAGAGATCGAGCAGCGGCTTGCTGCAGCAGGCCTGCTCGAAACCGACAATCTCTACGATGTCGAGAACACGCAGGTCGTCCACCATATGAACGAAGGCCTGCGCGCCAACCTGATGTTCAAGCTGGACGACCAGTATATCGTAAAGGACGACAAGGTCGTCATCATCGACGAGTTTACCGGCCGCATGATGGAAGGGCGTCGCTGGTCCAACGGCTTGCACCAGGCGGTGGAGGCCAAGGAGGGCGTCAAGATCGAGCCCGAGAACCAGACGATGGCCTCGATCACGTTCCAGAACTACTTCCGCATGTATCCCAAGCTTTCCGGCATGACCGGCACCGCCGCCACCGAAGCGGCAGAATTCTGGGACATCTACAAGATGAACGTGGTGGAGATCCCCACCAACGTGCCGGTCCAGCGGATCGACGAGGAAGACGAGTTCTACAAGAACACGCTCGACAAGTTCCAGGCGATTGCCAAGGCGATCAAGGAAAAGAGCGAGATCGGCCAGCCCGTGCTGGTCGGCACGGTCAGCATCGAGAAGTCCGAACTGCTCAGCCAGTTCCTCGACAAGGAAGGCGTGAAGCACGAGGTGCTCAATGCGCGCCAGCATGAGCGTGAGGCGCATATCGTGGCGCAGGCCGGTCGCCCTGGCGCGGTGACCATCGCGACGAACATGGCGGGTCGCGGTACCGACATCCAGCTGGGCGGCAATCTGGATTTCCTCGTCGAAGATCAGGTCGGCGACATGCCCGAAGGGCCGGAGCGCGAACGGGCGATCGAGAAGATCAAGGCGCAGGTTGCCGAGGACAAGGCCAAGGTGCTCGAGGCGGGCGGCCTCTTCGTGCTCGGCACCGAACGCCACGAAAGCCGCCGCATCGACAACCAGCTGCGCGGCCGCTCGGGCCGGCAGGGCGATCCGGGCCTTTCGCGCTTCTACCTGTGCCTTGAAGACGACCTCCTGCGCATCTTCGGGCCGGACACGCTGTTTTCGCGCATGATGAACTCCAACCTCGCGGATGGCGAGGCGATCGGTTCCAGGTGGCTTTCCAAGGCCATCGAAACCGCGCAGAAGAAGGTCGAGGCGCGCAACTACGACACCCGCAAGCAGGTCGTCGAATACGACGACGTGATGAACGACCAGCGCAAGGTCATCTACGAACAGCGCGCGGAAATCATGGATTCCGAGGCGGTCGACGATGTCGTGGTGGACATGCGGCACGATACCATCGCGGCCATCGTCAACGAAACCTGCCCGCCGGGTTCTTACCCCGAACAGTGGGATATCGAGGGCCTGAAGGAGCGCACGCAGACGATTCTGGGCCTGACCCCGCCGATCGACGAGTGGCTGGAAGAGGATGCGGTCGAACCCGAACTGTTCGAGGAACGGCTGCGCGAACAGGCCGACGAGGTGATGGAGCGCAAGATCGCGCAGCAGGACCCGCAGCTCTGGCGCCGGGTCGAAAAGGGCATCCTGCTCGAACGGCTCGACCATTTCTGGAAGGAACACCTCGCCACGCTCGATGCGCTGCGCCAGGTCGTGTTCCTGCGCGCCTATGCACAGAAGACGCCACTCAACGAGTACAAGCAGGAGGCATTCGGCCTGTTCGAGAAGATGCTCGACACGCTGCGCGAGGATGTGACGCAGATCCTGCTGACGCGTGAGCTGCGCATTGCCCCGCCGCAGCGGTCATTGCCCGACCTGCCCGATTTCCTCACCGGCCATATCGACCCGCTGATGGGCATCGACGACAGCAATGACGGCGATGGTTCGCGCGGCAAGGAGGCGATGTTCGGCTCCTTCGCCGGGTCGCCCAATTCGGAGGCATCCCACGGCGGTGCCATTCGCGAAAACCCGTATGCGCACCTTAACATCAGCCGCAACGCGCAGTGCCCCTGCGGATCGGGCCTCAAGTACAAGCACTGCCACGGTGCGCCCGGCATCCCCCCAGTGGCCGCGCCTGTCGGAGATGAGGGATCGGCTTCCTCGGCCTCCTCGCCGCGTTCTGCATAACCGCGCTGCTCTACGCGTCGGTCGGCTTTGGCGGCGGATCGACGTATAGCGCGCTGCTCGCACTGTGGGGGATGGACTACCGGCTGCTGCCGGTCGTCTCCCTCCTGTGCAACCTGGTGGTCGTCATCGGAGGCTCGATGCGGTTCGCCCGTGCCGGGATCACGCCGTGGCGCGGTGCCCTGGCGCTGACCGCCATTGCGGCACCTGCTGCGCTGCTGGGCGGGCTCACTCCGATTGGAGAGCGCGCCTTCCTGATGCTGCTGGGTGCGAGCCTGTGCGTCGCGGGGCTGGCGCTGCTGCTGCCGAAGCGCGGGGTGGCTGTAGGGCCGGCCGGAGGAGGGCGAGCGATGCTGTTCGCCGCTGCGCCGCTGGGCTACCTGGCGGGGCTCGTCGGGATCGGCGGAGGCATCTTCCTCGCCCCGCTGCTCCACCTTGTGCGGTGGGACAATCCGCGCGCCATCGCCGCCACCGCGAGCCTGTTCATCCTCGTCAATTCGCTGTTCGGGCTGGTCGGCCAGCTGGTGAAGAACGGCACCGGCATGCTCGGCGCGGCGGCACAGACCGGCCTGCCGCTGATGATTGCAGTAGTGATCGGCGGCCAGATCGGCAGCCTGTTCGCGGTGCGCCTGTTCAAGCCGCAGCTGATCGCGTGGCTGACCGCCGCGCTGACCATTGTCGTGGGTGCGCGGTTGCTGCTGGGCGTCTAAAGCCTGTAATTGCGCCCTTCGGAGCGCTTCGAGCGGCGAAGCCTGACACACCTGACACAGTGTCTTAGTGGAGAAAACCTCTCCGCCTGTGTCCCTCTCACTGCATGGCCGCTGGATGCGGCATGGGGAGGGGTGTGCACGCGCCATCGCGCAAGGGCTTAGCGCTGTGTGGGGGAGTAGGAAAATGGTGACGTAACTACGCCTGACAATCAGCTATTCGTCGTCTGCAGACCTTGCGATATCCTTTGTTCGGCTGGTCCTAAGCAACCCGATGATTACGACTAAGGCAGTCACCAAATTCACAGCAGACCAAGTGTCTCGATCAAGAGGCAATTTCAAAATTGGGTTATAAACCACAGCAGTTATTCCAAACACCCACGCCGTCATCTTCTGTTTATTTTCGATCGCAACCCAAGCTGTCCATCCGGCATAAATAGTCACCGCTAGCCTGAGCAGTTGATAGTAACCGTAGGGCCAATCTACCAATGCAACAACGCAAGCTCCGGCCAAAACGAGGCCAAGCCAAAATGGGGGGTGACGTTCAGAATTCATGACGTCTGGTCCGGGTATCAACCCAAACCAACAAGAGTTGGGCAACTAGGCCCAGACCCAATACCGGCAAGAACCAATATGCGAGCCGTTCCATGTCTGTGTCGCTCGGCTCTAACCAGCAAGCCACAATCATTGCGATCGCGCCAATCTGGACAAAGAACGAGACGGTGGCTCCGGCGTCATTTCCAGCTTCAGCATCTTTACGAGCAAGGAATGACCACGGTGCAGTTACGAGGGCATAGGCCCACAGCCAATGGAAGAAGCCGGCTTCAGGCAGAGAGGCCACCATCGAGAAAATATAGATGCTGGATGCCGCGACCAGAAAGTAGGTCCACAAGACGTTGGGAATTGAGGCAGCAATGAGCATCGGGAGGCTTTCTCGCCTCATCGCCCAATCCGCGAGCGGCATGAATGCCATTGCTGGCAACATGGCTATCGATATCGCAAATGGTGACAGAATCATCCATCCAATACCGAGGAGCACCAAACTCCATTCACCTAAAAAAAGCAGGCCTACCCCAGCAATAAGGCCGCCAAACATGTTTAGTATTATCAACGGTATTGCAAAAGCCATTCGCCCGCAACTTGAGGTGCTACCTCAAGCTCCCACCCAATTAATCGCTGGATATATGCAACTTCAAGAACCGAAGATGCAAGATGTTTCCCAACGCAATCAAGCACCCCACCCAACGTGGTTGGAGATCAGGTCAAATCGCGGATAGCGCGCTAGCGACTCTGAAAAAAATGGCTCCCCGAGTTGGATTCGAACCAACGACCAAGTGATTAACAGTCACCTACTCTACCGCTGAGCTATCGGGGAGCAGCCAGATCGGCAGGCCCGGGCCTATATGGGGGGGCTTAAAATTTCGCAAGCCCCCCAAATGCAAATCAGACAACAAATTGTTCGGCCACGATCCGGTCGTCCAGCGAATGGCCCTTGTCGAACAGCAGGGTCAGCTCGGAATCGCGGGCGATTTCCACGTGAACCTCGGCCACGTCGCGCACTTCCTTCTGGTCCGCGACAGCAGCAACGGGGCGCTTTGCAGGCTCGTTGATACGGAAGGTCACCTTCGCACGTTCGGGCAAAATGGCACCGCGCCAGCGCCGCGGGCGGAACGCGCTGATCGGGGTCAGGGCGAGCAATTGGGAATCGAGCGGCAGGATCGGCCCATTGGCAGAAAGATTATAGGCGGTGGAGCCTGCGGGCGTCGCCACTAGCACACCGTCCGCCACCAGTTCCTCTATCCGCGTCTTGTCGTCGACCAGGATCTCGATCTTGGCGGTCTGGCGCGTCTCGCGCAGCAGAGAAACCTCGTTCAAGGCGCATTCGACGCGCCGGTGCCCGTCCTGCGTCACCGCCTCCATGCGAAGCGGCGAAATGCCCACCGGGCGGCTGCGATTGACCCGGTCGATCAGCGATGCGCCCCTGGGCCTGTGCTTGTTCATCAGGAAGCCCATCGTCCCACGATTGACGCCGTAGACCGGCAGCACGCGCCCGGTATCGAGCATCCTGTGCAGGGTTTGCAGCATGAAGCCATCGCCGCCCAGCGCGACCACCGCATCCGCTTCGTCCTGCGGCACCCAGTCATGCGCGTCTTCCAGCGCCCGCGCTGTATCCTGCGCCAGTGCGGTGTTCGAAATGGCGAGTGCTAGGCGTTCGTATGTGGGCTGCCCGGCCATCAGGCTCCTCTCCTTGGCTCGGGTACCGACCTATGGAGCATGGGGCCGCTTGGCAATGAGTGCGTGCTCGATACCTGGCATTGCGTGGCGGGCGGGCTTCCCGGACCGCGCGGGCCTTGCAATAGTGCGGGCATGAACGACGACCGCGATCATGACCAGCTGACGGGCCTCGCGAGCGGGGCCGCAGCGCGCGCGACGCTGCGTGACTGGCTGAGCGAGGGCGATACCCGCGTGCACGCCCTGCTGCTGGTGCTTGGCCGGTTCGACAGCGTCAATCTCGCCCACGGGGCCGAGGCGGGCGATTATGCGCTGGCCGAGGTGGCGCGGCGGATCACGCATTTCGGGCAGGACGAGTTTGCGCAAGGATCATGGTTTGCCGCGCGGCTCGATGGCGGGAAGTTCCTGCTCGCCACGCGTGAGGAATGCAGCCGGGAGCGGTGGCAGTTCCTCGCCGAGGCGCTGGCCGACGGAATCGCGCAGCCGCTGGCCGGATCGAGCGCAGGCCTGCCGCAGCTGTGGCCGCATATCGCGTTGATCCGCGCGCTCGCGGGGGACGATCCCGCGGGCATGCTGGGCCGGTTGAGCGATGCGCAGATCGCGCTGAAGGGAGAGCCGGGCCGGCGGGTGGTGTGGATCGATCGGGAGGATGCTCCTGCCGGGATCGACGCGACCGAAGTCGAATCCGCATTGCGCCGCGCGCTGGATCGGGGCGAAGTCTCGCTCAAGTTCCAGCCGCAATTCGCACTGGTCGATGACCTGCTGATCGGCGCCGAAGCGCTTGTGCGGTGGGAGGAGCCCTTGCTCGGCTCGGTCGGTGGCGAAGCGCTGCTGCGCGTGGCGGCGCGCGCGGACCTGACCACGCAGCTGACGCGCAAGGTGGTGGGCGCGGCGCTGCATGCGGTGCTGGCCTGGCCCGAAGAGCTCAAATGCTCGATCAACGTCACCGCCGCCGACCTGGCGGTGGCGCGTTTTCCCGGCGAGATACTGGACATGGTGGGCGACATGGGCGTCGATCCTGCGCGGATCACGCTCGAGATTACCGAGCAGGCGTTGCTCGGGGACTTGGACCTTGCCGCCCGCTCGCTCGGCATGCTGCGCGATGCGGGGATGCGGATTGCGCTGGACGACTTCGGCGCAGGGTTCTGCAATTTCGGCTATCTCAAGTACCTGCCGCTCGACACGATCAAGCTCGATCGCATCATGCTGGACGGGGTGGCGGATCATGCGCGCGATCGGGCCGTCCTGCGCGGGGTCATCGCGATGGCGAAGGCGCTCGATCTGGAGGTGATCGCAGAGGGGATCGAGACCGAGACCCAGCGGCAGATCGCAGCAGACGAGGGCTGCGTTTCCTATCAGGGCTTCCTGCGCGCGAAACCGCTGACGCAGGAAGACTTCCTGAAACTGGCCAGCTAGGCCGCCGCCTTCTCCTTCTTCGCGCCGCGCTTCGCAATCGCGCTGAGCCCCTTGGTCAGCTGGAACAGCCCGTTGAGGCGGCTTTGCGGATCGCCCCAGGCGCGGTTGACCACCAACTTCATGTCGGGCCGCAGCTTCACCGCCTCGGCGCGCTTGTCCACGTAGGCGAGGAGGCCGACGGGATCGGGGAAATCGTCCTTGTGGAAGGTGACCAGCGTGCCGCGCGCGCCGACATCGATCTTGGCGATGTTTGCCTCGATCGCCTGGTGCTTGATCTCGATCAGGCGGACGAGGTTCTGCGTGGCGGAGGGCAGTTCGCCGAAGCGGTCGATCATCTCGGCGGCCAAGCTTTCGATCTCGGCCTTGTCGCGCGCCTGGTTGAGGCGGCGATAGAGCGCCATGCGCACCGCCAGATCGGGCACGTAGTCTTCGGGGATCATGATCGGCGCATCGACCGTGATCTGCGGGCTGATATCTTCCGGCGGCTTCTCCAGCCCCATCTCGCCCGCCTTGGCGGCAAGGATCGCGTCCTCCAGCATCGACTGGTAAAGCTCGAAACCGACCTCGCGGATGTGGCCCGACTGTTCGTCGCCCAGCAGATTGCCGCCGCCGCGCTGGTCCAGATCGTGGCTGGCCAG
>NZ_CAXQBM010000005.1:0-12462 GCF_964222115.1 Alteriqipengyuania sp. | reverse complement strand
CCAGGCCGAACTTCCGCTCAAGACCATCGGCGCGCCGATGGATGTGCTGTGGTTCAGGCTCGACCTGCCCGAGGAGATCGGTGCGGAGAGCTTCGGCGCGCTCGAAGCGGGCCGCTTCCTCGTCCTGATCAACCGCCGGACCTATCTGCAATGCGCCTTCGTCATTCCCAAGGGGGCGGGCGATGCGATTCGGGCTGAGGGAATCGCCGCGTTTCGCGACCGGATTCGCGGACTGGTGCCCGCGCTCGACCCCGAGATCGAGAAGCTGACCGACATGAACGCGGTCAAACTGCTCAGCGTTTCGCTCGACCGGCTGATCCGCTGGCATCGCCCCGGCCTGCTCGCCATCGGCGATGCGGCACACGCGATGAGCCCGATCGGCGGGGTCGGTATCAATGTGGCGGTGCAGGATGCGGTGGTCGCGGCGAATGTGCTTGCCGAGCCGTTGGCGCGCGGAGAGGATCCCGACCCGCTTCTCGTCCGCGTACAGCAGCTGCGTGCACGTTCGGTCCACTATACGCAGATGCTGCAGAAGCTGATGCAGGATCGATTTATCATGCCAATCCTTGAACGCGAGGAGCCGATCGAGCGCGCGCCGTTGGCGATGCGGATCATCGATTCGCTCGGCCCGCTCCAGCGCGTGCCAGCGCGGCTCATCGGGCTGGGGATCGATACACCGCACATAGAAAGCCCCGACGCCTACGCCTGAACGCAGCCGCGGGGGCCATCCCGATATCGGGGAGGGTCGGATTACGCCGGGGCGAGGCCCTGCTTGGTCATTTCCGCTTCCAGGTTGGTCACGATCGCTTCGAAGAACTGCTCGGTGGTCAGCCAGCTCTGGCCCGGGCCGATCAGCAGCGCGAGATCCTTGGTCATCTGGCCGTTCTCGACCGTCTTGATGCAGACCTTCTCCAGCGTTTCGGCGAACTTCACCACCTCGGGCGTGTCGTCGAACTTGCCGCGATACATGAGGCCGCGCGTCCACGCGAAGATGCTGGCGATGGGATTGGTGCTGGTCGCCTTACCCTGCTGGTGCTGGCGATAGTGGCGGGTGACGGTGCCGTGCGCGGCTTCCGCTTCCACGGTCTTGCCGTCGGGCGTCATCAGCACGGAGGTCATCAGGCCGAGCGACCCGAAGCCCTGCGCGACAGTGTCCGACTGGACGTCACCGTCGTAGTTCTTGCAGGCCCACACGAACTTGCCGTTCCACTTGAGCGCGGCGGCGACCATGTCGTCGATCAGGCGATGCTCGTAGGTGATGCCGGCGGCCTTGAACTTGTCCGCGAATTCGGCGTCGAACACTTCCTGGAACAGATCCTTGAAGCGGCCATCGTACTTCTTGAGGATGGTGTTCTTGGTGGAGAGGTACACCGGCCAGCCACGGTCGAGGCCGTAGTTCATCGAAGCGCGCGCGAAGTCGCGGATCGATTCGTCGAGATTGTACATCGCCATCGCGACGCCCGAGCTTTGGAACTCGTACACGTCGAGATCGATCTTCTCGCCATCTTCGCCTTCGAAGACGAGGCGCAGCTTGCCCGCGCCGGGGATCAGCGTGTCCTTGGCGCGATACTGGTCGCCGAAGGCGTGGCGGCCGACCACGATGGGATCGGTCCAGCCCGGCACCAGCCGCGGCACATTGTCGATCACGATGGGCTCGCGGAAGACGACGCCGCCCAGGATGTTGCGGATCGTGCCGTTGGGACTGACCCACATCTTCTTGAGGTCGAATTCCTCGACCCGCGCTTCGTCGGGAGTGATGGTGGCGCACTTCACGCCGACGCCGTGTTCCTTGATCGCGTTCGCTGCATCGATCGTGATCTGGTCGTCGGTGGCGTCGCGGCTCTCGATCGAAAGATCGTAATATTTCAGGTCGACGTCGAGATAGGGCAGGATCAGCCGCTCCCGAATCCACTGCCAGATGATCTTCGTCATTTCGTCGCCGTCGAGCTCGACGACCGGGTTCTTGACCTGAATTTTTGCCATTATTCGTCCTGTCGGTACCGCGTGTTTCAAGATGGGGGTGAAATCTGGCGCGGCTTTAGCAGGTGGCGGGGCACGTGCAAGGCGGGCGGGCGCTGCCGATTGGCTGCAGGTTGTCGATCAGTTCAAATCGAGAGACCGTAGCCAGGCCAAGGCGCCATCATCCATGCCCTTGAATTTCGGCGCGTCCTCAAGAGGCGCAACCAGAAGCGCGGCATCGTCGGCCAGTTGCCACTTGACCCTGTGATAGAGCTTGGATCGGGTAAGATCGCTGAGGATGCAGTAGATACCCGGGGCAAATCGCCGCCCCTCGCCGTGCAGGTCCAGCGAGTCGGGAATGGTATCCGGGTCCGGGACGATAAGCAGGTACAGGGCTTGGGTCACATCTTCCCCCGTAAGCGATATTCGTCGCGCGAGATCAGGTAATTGGCGGGAAATGCGCGATGGTGGGCGTAGCAAGGATTGAACTTGCGACCCCTACGATGTCAACATAGTGCTCTACCACTGAGCTATACGCCCACACCATCGCATGTGCCGCCGTGACGGCGGACGCGCCAGATAGCGGCGCCGCGCTCGCGAGACAAGACCCTAGAGCCGTGTCCTACAGCTGGGCCTCTTTCGCCTCTGCAAAAACCCGGTCCACCTCCAGCACGAGGTCGCGAAGGTGGAACGGCTTGGAGAGCACCTTGGCCTGCGGCTGATCGGCATTCGCTTTCAACGATACCGCCGCGAAACCGGTGATGAACATCACCTTGGTGTCCGGGCTCATCTCGTTGCAGCGCTGGGCCAGTTCGATCCCGTCCATTTCCGGCATCACGATATCGGAAAGGAGCAGGTCGTAATTGCCATTTTCCAGCAGCGGCAATGCGGCCGTTCCGCAGTCGACCGAATCGACCGCATAGCCAGCCTTCTCCAACGCGCGGGCCAGGTAAGTCCGCATTGCTTCCTCGTCCTCTGCAAGGAGGATTCGCCGATAAGGTGTGGGTTCGCTCATATGCAGTCTGCCTTAGCGTGCACCGCTTAAGGAATCTTTGGCAAGCGCGCGCCGTGCCCTGCTTTGACACACACCCTCTTCGCGTCCAGCACTTGGCAGGAACGGAGACGGTTGTGAGCGGCGATTCGAGACAGGAAATTGTCGGAGGGATGATCCCGGGCAGCGGCGAGCCTGCATTCCGCCTGCGGGGTGTGGATGAGGCCACGATTCCGGTGCTGATCGCTGCTCCGCACGGAGGGCGGGCTTACCCACGCGATGTGGATGCAAGGTTGCGCAATCCGGGGGTTGCCAAGCTTCGGCTGGAGGACCGGCTGGTCGACGAACTGGCGCTGGCGGTTGCGAATCTGTCCGGCGCGGCGACGCTTGTGGCTCGCGCGCCGCGCGCGATGCTCGATCTCAACCGCGCGCCAGATGATCTCGACTGGTCGATGATCGACGAAGGCCGGCCCACCGGCGTTACGCATTCAAGTGCGAATCGACGGGCCCGTAGCGGGCTCGGGCTGGTGCCGCGGCGTGTATCCGGGGTGGGCGAGATCTGGCGTGCGCCTCTGTCCGGCGACGAAGTGGCGGCTCGCATTCACGGCATTCACGATCCCTATCATCGCGCGCTTGCACGGGCACTCGGCGATATTCGCCGGGCGTGGGGCGTGGCGCTGCTGATAGACCTGCATTCGATGCCGCCGCTGCGCACTCGCCATCCGGGGGAACAGCCGACCGAGTTCGTGATCGGGGACCGCTTCGGCGCCTCGTGCGAGGATCGTGTTGCCAGCCGTGCGATACAGTTTCTCGGCAGCCATCAGCGTGGTGTGGCACACAACCGCCCCTACGCGGGCGGATATGTCCTCGATCGGCATGGTCGCCCCTCGCTCGGCATGCATGCGCTGCAGCTCGAAATTTGCAGGACGCTGTATCTCGACGCGCGGTTCGAAAGCCCGTCGGCGCGCATGCCTGCGCTGGCGCGCCTGCTGGCCGACCTTGTGCGTGCGCTGGCAGCCGAAATCCTGCCGGGAGAGCGGGACTACGACCTGCCGCTTGCTGCCGAGTAAGTATCTGACAGAACATAAAAAACCACCCCGTGCAGCATGTGCACGAGGTGGCCAAGGTTCAGGGAGGAAGCGCGCCCGAAGGCGCGCTTATCCGGGCGGTTTTGAGGGGGGAGTACCACCCGGACACCATAAATCTGGGGTGCGCTGCAGCATTGTCAAGGAGTGCGGCGCACAACCCGGTGAAGCGTTGGTGTTACCCGGCAGGCTGCGCATTGGGGGCTGGAATCTTGCCCTGCTGTTCCTGCTTGGCAAAAATCATCCGCATCAGGTCGAGCGAGTTCAGGTGCGCATAAAGCAGGGGCAGCATGCCGTCCTTATTCCACTTTTCGAGCGTCGCGCCATCCATCTGGCGCAGCTTTTCCTGATCGATCATGCGGAAGCCCTTGTAGACATAAGGCTGGCCGGGGGCATCGCCCCGTTCGATCGAGACTTCACCATCCATCAGCAGGTCGTGCTGCATCAGCTGGTCGGTCATGTTCTTGGTGCGCATGCCGGCCTGTTCGAACTTCTCGCAGAAATCGAGGATCGCCTTGGTCTGCTCGGTGGTCGAGCCGTCTTCATTGAACAGCTTTTCGCCCTCGTCGAATTCACCCACCGCATTGCAGGTCGGGTCGAAGCAGAGCGAAAGCTCTTCGTTTTCTTCCGAAAGGCGGGCCAGCAGGAACGGGTAGCGACGGATATAGGCGGGCACGTAGACCGGCTCGTTCAGCTTGCCTTCGTCGTCGAAGAAAGTGTTCACGCCTTCGTTCAGGCCCAGCAGCGCCAGCGGCAGCGGATTTTCGCCCGAGGAGAAGATAATCGGGAAATGACGCCCGGCCTGGACGAACTCGTCGGCCGTGAGCGGGATCATGTGCTGCGAAGTCAACCAAGGCGCCGATTCGGTCAGGCGGTTGCGGAAGTTCATGTGATCCCGCGTGTTGAGCGGCATCAGATCCTGATAGAACATGGGAAGCTGGGGCTGTTGCGGCGCGCTGGCCATCGGTCTCTCCGTAATCGGGCTGAAATTGTCCTGAGGCTGGCAGAAGACGCCATGCCCCTGATCGGGAAACCGCGCCTTTAGGCGTCGGGCGGGTCGCTGGCAAGCGGCACAAGTTTGCCCGGGTTCATGATCCCGAGCGGGTCGAGCGCCTGTTTCACCCCGCGCAGAATCGTCAGCGCAGCCGGATCGGCGAGACGGGCAAGCTCATCGCGTTTCATCTGGCCGATGCCGTGTTCGGCACTGATAGAGCCGCCCCATTGGGTCACCAGATCGTGCACTTTTGCGCTGATCTGCTTGCCTTGCGTTTCGTTCCACGTGCCACCCGACGTGCCCGATTGTGCGCCCTCGGGAGCGCGCAGGTGAAAGTGGACATTGCCATCGCCCAGGTGTCCAAAGGCGACCGCCTGCGTACCGGGGAACTGGCGTTCCAGAATGGCACTGGCCTGTTCGATAAAGTCGGGCATGCGTTCGACCGGTACCGAGATGTCATGCTGGACCGCGGGCCCGCGGGCGCGTTCGGCGGAGGAAATGCCATCGCGCAGCGCCCACAGGGCCTCGGCCTGCGTTTCGTTCGCCGCGATAGTCGCATCCGTAATGAGTCCATCCGACATTGCTTGTTCGAGCAGCTGTGTCGCGCGTGGCTCCAGCGATCCGGCGTCTGCTTCATCGGCAACGCATTCCAGCAGGGCATACCAATGGTAAGCGGAGCCGAGCGGATCGCGCGCCGCAGGCTCATATTCCAACACGGATTCAAGTGCCGTGCGCGGCATGATTTCGAACCCTTCCAGCGCGTCTCCTAACCGGTCGGAAGCCAGCAGGAGCAGGCGGCGGGCCTGCTGGACCGAATCCAGCCCCACGAATGCTACGCGCCGCGCAGCGATTTGCAGTATCAGGCGAAGGGTCGCCGCTGTGACGATTCCGAGCGTCCCTTCGGACCCGATCAGCAGCTGCTTCAGATCGAACCCGCGATTGTCCTTCTTCAGCGCCGCGAGCGTATCCAGCACGGAGCCATCGGGCAGCACCGCCTCCAGCCCCAGCACTTGCGCGCGCATCGTGCCGTGGCGCAAGACCTGCGTACCCCCTGCGTTGGTCGAGATCAGACCGCCGATGGTGGCCGACCCCCTGCCTCCAAGCGTCAACGGGAAACGCAAGCCGCGCTCCGCTGCGGAATCGTGCAGCGTCTGTAGGACCACACCCGCTTCGCACACCACTTGCCGCGCCTCTTCGTCCCACCGGCGGATGGCATTCATCCGCCGTAGCGAGAGGAGGAGGGAACTGCCGCCATCATCGGGCGTGGCGCCACCAGACATGCCGCTATTCCCCCCCTGCGGGACGATCGGCACGCGATGCTGTGCGCACAGCCTGACCAGCGCTGCGACTTCCTGCGTGGTTGCGGGGGAGGCCAAGGCGAGCGCCCGCCCGGTATAGCGCCCGCGCCAATCGGTCAGCCATGGCTCCATGATCTGCGCATCGAGGGTCAGTCCGCGCGTGCCGAGCAATTCCCCAGCATCATCCAGAAAGGCATTGTGCATGTTGCCGCATTGCCACAGTTTGGCGACGCAAGGCCAGCAGATTGGGGCTTCACCCCGCCGCAATTAAGCCGCCATTCAATTGCACGACCTATTGCGTGCGACGGGCAGATCGAACGGGGCGGGGTCATAACTGGACTTTCCGCCGCAAGAGGTAAACGGCACGCGCATGTTTTTCATGGCCGCATTTCTGGCACCGGCACTGGGTCTTGCCCCGGTTAGCGAGACCGATGTCTCGAACGTGGCCTTGCCCAACCTGCAGCCCGCGTATGCTACCGAGACTCCAATCGAGATGCCGGAAGCGTCGGCACCCGGCTGGCTGGTAGCGGAAGCGTGGCGGGGAGACCGGATTGCGCACCAGGTGCGCATCCGGCAGCAGATTACGATCCGCGTTTCCCCTCGTCGCCCCAATACGCGCGAGCTGGTCGCCAACTGGCGTGAAGTGCTTCCGCAAAGATACGAACAGCGCAAGATCGGCAAGTGCGTCCCCGCGCGCAGCGTGGTGGGCGTACAGACGGTCAGTTCGCGAGACCTGGTGCTCTATCTCTCCGACAGCCGCATGATCCGCGCGCAGCTGCGCAAATCGTGCAATGCGCGCGATTTCTACCTCGGTTTCATGGTCGAGCCGAATGAGGACGGGAATATCTGCGCCGGTCGCGATACGCTGCGCGCCAGGACAGGCGCGACCTGCAAGATCGAGGCGATCCGCCAGCTTGTCCCCGTCGAGTAGGGCGGTACCCCGCGCATTTTCTTGACATTGTCACGGGTTTCCGCGAAAGCGCGCGCGCTTCCGTGGGCCTGTCTCCTGCGGATCGAAAGCGCGCGGGATTGGCCGCACTACACCACCACATCCGGAACCCTGAATGAAGTTTGCCGATCTCGGCCTTTCCGATAAATTGCTGCAGGCGGTCGAAGCCGCCGGATACAGCGAGCCCACGCCGATCCAGGCGCAAGCGATCCCGCCCGTGCTGATGATGAAGGACATCATCGGTATCGCGCAGACGGGTACCGGCAAGACCGCCAGCTTCGTGTTGCCGATGATCGATATCCTCGCGGCAGGTCGCCGCCGTGCGCTGATGCCGCGCTCGCTGATCCTCGCGCCGACCCGCGAACTCGCGGCGCAGGTGGCTGAAAACTTCGAGAAATACGGCAAGCAGCACGATCTGCAGCTCGCGCTGCTGATCGGCGGTGTCCAGATGGGCGACCAGGTCAAGGCGCTGAACGAAGGCGTGGATGTACTGATCGCCACGCCTGGCCGCTTGATGGATCTGTTCGAACGCGGGAAGATCCTGCTCAACGGGTGCGAACTGCTGGTGATCGACGAAGCCGACCGGATGCTCGACATGGGGTTCATCCCCGATATCGAGACGATCTGTTCGAAACTCCCCGAACCGCGTCAGACCCTGCTGTTCAGTGCGACCATGCCGCCGCCGATCGAAAAGCTGGCGGGCAAGTTCCTGAACAATCCCAAACGGATCGAGGTCAGCCGCGCGGCCTCGACCAACGAGAATATCACCGCCTTCAAGATCGCCACCAAGCCGCGCGAGAAGCGCGAGACCTTGCGCTGGTTGCTGTCGCACGATCACGTCGAGACTGCGATCATCTTCGCCAACCGCAAGACGACCGTGCGCGAGATCAACAAGAGCTTGCAAAGTCACGGTTTTGCCAGCGGCGAAATCCACGGCGATATGGACCAGTCGAGCCGGATTGCCGAACTGAACCGTTTCAAATCAGGCGAGATCAATATCCTAGTCGCCTCGGATGTCGCCGCGCGCGGGCTCGACATCAAGGGTGTCAGCCATGTCTTCAACTTCGATACGCCCTGGCACCCGGACGACTATGTTCACCGGATCGGGCGCACGGGCCGCGCAGGCGCCAAGGGGCGCGCCTTCACGCTGGTGACGGGCGAGGATGAAGAGGCGCTCGCCAATATCGAGAAGCTGACGGGGGCCAAGGTCAAGCCCTTCGGCAAGTCCGACGTGCGGGTCGATCTGCTCGAGGCGAAGTCCCAGCCCAAACCCAAACCCGAAGCCAAAGAGAAGCGCGCGGAAAAGAATCGCCGCGGCGACGAGGATCGGGATGCAGGCCGCGCACCCAAGGCACAACGCGAGCGTGGCCCGCGCAAGGGTGACGACGCGCCATCGCGCTCGCGCGGCAGCCGCCGGCGGGATGCAGATGACGAGGCAGTCCCGGCGGGCGAGTGGAACGGGCCCAAGCCCGATTTCCTCTCGGTGAGCGCGCTGTAGCGATGCCCTGAGGCGGTAGTCCGAACGCCTGTATTAGGCCGCTTTTAACCACTTTCCGGCATTCTCCTCCTCTACGGAAGGAATGCTGGATGCCCGACACAACTGCTCGCGACGAGGTGCTCCGTCAGCAAACGCTGACCGCACTGCAAATTCTCGACACTGCGCCCGAGGATGAATTCGACGCTGTGGTAAAGGCTGCACGCCGCATCTTCGGCTGCCGGACATCCTTCATCTCTTTCATCGATAGCGACCGCCAGTGGTTCAAGGCACGCGAGGGCACCGATCTTCGCGAAACTCCGCGCGATTGCTCGATCTGCGCAATAGCGGTGGAGCAGAACCGGGAAATTCTGGTCGAAGACCTGCAGGCGCACCCGCAATTCGGCAAGAATCCGGCAATCGCCGATACTCCCGAACTTCGCTTCTATGCTTCCATCCCTCTGGCTGGACCCACAATCGGCGAGGCATCTGCGCCGATCGGCACACTATGCGTGATCGACGATCATCCGCGCACTGCCACGCCCGACGAACTGTCCGAACTGCGCCAGCTTGCGCTGGTCATCGAATCGCTATTGCGCACCCGACTGGACGCGAAACTATCGCGCATCGCTTTGGCCGAGCGCAGGGCGCTGATCGACAATCTCCACCGCACGCATCGGCAGTTCGAACTGGCCGAACAGATGGCGCAGATCGGCCACTGGCGCCTCGACCTCAACACCGATGAAGTATTCTGGTCGAAGCAGACCTGCGCGATCCACGGCGTCGAGAGCGCCGATGACGAAGTGCTGAAGCATGCTCTTGAATTCTACATGCCGCACGATCGCGCCCGCCTGGAGACCGCGATCCGCGATTGCCGCGAAACCGGCAAACCCTATGACCTGGAGTTAGATTTCCGCGATGCGAAGGGCGTACTCAAACGTGTACGCACACAGGGCGAGGTCGAGATTCTGAATGGCGATCCCGTCGCCATGATCGGTGTCTTCCAAGACATTACGGACCGCTACCATCTCGAAACGCGGCTGCGCACCGCGGCGCATGTCGACGACCTGACCGGCCTGCCCAATCGTGCCCGCCTGAACCAGTATCTGGACGATGCGATCACCAGTTCGTGCAAGGCGAACAAGCCCCTGGCGCTGCTGCTGATCGACCTCGATCGCTTCAAGGAAACCAACGATGTCCTCGGCCATGAAGCGGGCGACAAGGTATTGAAGGAGGTTGCCAGCCAGCTGGTGAGCGAGCCCTTTGTCGGCCAGTTTTCCGCACGCCTTGGTGGCGACGAGTTCGTGATGGTAATCGAGAAAGAAGAGTTGCTCATCGATTTGCAGAGCACGCTTGCCACACTGCTGGGTCGCCTGACCTTTGCGGTTGGCCGCGATGACGAGAGCCTGACGGTCAGCGCGACGATCGGTGCCAGTTGGCTGACCGACAATAATAACGAACGCAGCGCGTTGCTTCGGTGCGCCGACCATGCGCTGTATCAGGCCAAGCGGGCCGAGCGCGGTACAGCCTCGATCTGCCCCGACGCGATCGCCGGCGATCGTGTGCGCGCGGCCCCGCACCTACGCGCGGTGGGTTAGAACAATCCCACCAGTCTGTAGGCGATTGCCCAGACGCCGAAGGCAAGGATTGCCGACCAGAAGGCTGCCCATGGCACCCACAGGAGCCACCACGCCCAATGCTGCCGTACGGGCGGCTTCAACCCCGGGATGCTGGATAGCATATCCATAAGGAACGCCAGCATCAGTCCGCCAGCTTCACAAAGCTGTCGATCACGCGCTTGGTGCCGCTGGTCTCGAATTCGATCTCCAGCTTATTGCCTTCCTGGCTCATGACCTTGCCGTAGCCGAACTTGTCGTGGAACACGCGTGCGCCCAGAGCGACATCGGTGCGCGGCTTGGCGGCAAAGCTGGCGGCGGATCGGCGGTTTTCCAGCACCCGTGCAGGCCGTGTCTCGTAGCCTGTCGCAAGCGCGCGCTGCCAACCGGGCCCGCGCGCCTGGGATCGGTCGGGGCGGTCGCGCGTGACATGGGCGAAGGGATCATCCTGTTCGCTCCAGTTGGCACGCCACAATGACGCACCGCCGCTCATCGTGGTTTCGCTCTCGACGTGGGCGTCGGGCAATTCCTCGATGAAGCGGCTGGGGATCGAGCTGGTCCACTGGCCGTAGATGCGCCGATTGGCGGCATGCAGGATGGTGCAGGCTTTCTTCGCACGCGTGATCGCAACGTAAGCGAGGCGGCGCTCCTCTTCCAGTGAGGCGAGACCGCCTTCGTCGAGCGCACGCTGCGAGGGGAATACGCCTTCTTCCCACCCGACCAGGAACAGGTGATCGAATTCGAGGCCTTTCGCCGCATGGATGGTCATGATGGTGACCTTCGCCTCGTCGGCGTTCGCGTCATTGTCCATCACCAGCGCGACATGCTCGAGGAAGTCGCCCAGAGTTTCGTAGTCTTCCATCGCGCGCGCGAGTTCGGAGAGGTTTTCGAGCCGCCCCTTGGCTTCGGGCGTGCGCTCGTTTTCGAGCATTGCCTGATAGCCGCTTTCCTCCAGCACCTGCCGCAGCAGTTCTGCAGGGGCCAGTGCGTCCGCCTGTTCGCGCCACTGGAGGAACTGGCGCATCAAGCTGCCAATCGTGCCGCGTGCACGCGCAGGAAGTTCGTCGCTGTCTGCAAGGTCCAGCGAGGCGGCGGCGAGCGGCATGCCGGTGCGCCGCGAATGCTGGTACATCTTCTCAAGCGTCTTCGCGCCGAGCCCGCGTTTGGGCTGGTTGTAGATCCGCTCGAACGCGAGATCGTCTGCCGGCTGCGCGATCACCCGCAGGTAGGCGAGTGCATCGCGGATTTCGGCGCGTTCGTAGAAGCGGAAGCCGCCGATGATGCGGTAGGCCATGCCGATCTGGATGAAGCGATCCTCGAACTCGCGGGTCTGGTACTGTGCGCGCACGAGGATCGCGATCTCGTCCAGCCCGATGCCTTGCTGTTCAAGGCTTTCGATCTCCTCGCCAACACGGCGCGCTTCTTCGGGCCCATCCCACACGCCGATCACGCGGACCTTGTCGCCCGTATCCGCCTCGGTCCACAATTCCTTGCCCAGCCGCTGGCTATTTGCGCCGATCAGGCCCGATGCCGCGCCCAGGATATGCGGGGTGGAGCGATAATTCTGCTCCAGCTTGATAACCTTGGCGCCGGGAAAATCCTTCTCGAACTTCAGGATGTTGGCGACTTCCGCGCCGCGCCACGAGTAGATCGACTGGTCGTCGTCGCCCACCACGCAGATGTTCTTGCGGTTCTGCGCCAGCAGCCGCAGCCACAGGTACTGGACCTGGTTGGTGTCCTGATATTCGTCGACAAGGATATATTTGAAGCGGTTCTGGTACTGCTCCAGCACGTCCGAATTCTGCCGGAAGATGTTGAGCATGTGCAGCAGCAGATCGCCGAAGTCGCAGGCGTTCAGCGCTTGCAGCCGCTTCTGGTAGGTTCCGTAAAGCTGCGCGCCGCGGCCATTGGCGTAGCTTTCGTTCTCCACCGCATCGAGATCGCCGGGGTTGAGCCCGCGGTTCTTCCACCGGTCGATCAGCCCGGCGAGCTGGCGTGCGGGCCAACGCTTCTCGTCCAGCTCCGCCTCGGCAATCAGTGTCTTGAGCAGCCGCAGCTGTTCGTCCGGGTCGATGATCGTGAAATTGCTCTGCAAT
>NZ_CAXQBM010000004.1:0-17991 GCF_964222115.1 Alteriqipengyuania sp. | reverse complement strand
CCACCATAGCCTGATGGGATCATTGGTGGCCGGGTGGGGAGGCGGGGTGGGAGGTATGCGCTCGGCTTAAAAGTGAAAACGCCCCGGCACGGGTGGCCGGGGCGCTCTCCGCAGCGCTGGTGGGACGCCACGCCTCGGCCCCCGCAAGGCAGGGACCAAAGATCATTCTGAAATCCTGCGCCGACCGGACCGCACTTCCGCAGCCTCCGAATCGACTGTGTTCATAAATAGCGGCAATTACATGAACGATCGGCAACGCTTGTCCGACCTTTCGTACAGGCTTAGGGGGCGCGGGTGACCACGCGTGATCCACCCTCGCCATCGGGACTGCCACAGGCGCTCGGGGCCTACATCCTGTGGGGCTTCATGCCGCTTTACCTGCTGTTGGTGCGGCAGGTGCCCGCGTTCGAATTCGTCGGCTGGCGGATCGTCTGGACCTTGCCGGTCTGCCTGCTGATCGTGGCATTCCGGGGCCAGTTTCCCGCCATCCGCGAAGCACTGAGCAACTGGCGCGCCTTGCTGATCCTCACCGCCAGCGCAGTCCTGATTGCGGTGAACTGGGTCGTCTACGTCTGGGCGATCCAGCAGAACTTCGTCTATGCCGCCAGCCTTGGCTACTACATCAATCCGCTGGTCAACGTGCTGCTCGGCACCCTGCTGCTCAAGGAGAAGCTGAGCCGGGCACAGTGGATAGCGGTGGGACTGGCGGGCATCGGCATCGCAGTGCTGGCTGCGGGTGCCCTTACCACCCTGTGGATCAGCCTGACCCTCGCGCTCAGCTTCGGCACCTACGGACTGCTGAGGAAGCAGGTGGAGGTCGGCGCCCTGCCCGGCCTCACTATCGAGAGCGCGATCCTGCTGCTGCCCGCGCTGGGAGTAGCCGCATGGTTCGCGGCGAGCCCGCAAGGCTCCTCCTTCGACGATTCGCTCGGCCTGAGTCTCGCCATCATGCTTGGCGGCGCGTTCACCGCCTTTCCGCTCCTCATGTTCGCCATCGCCGCACGGCGAATGGACTACTCGACGCTCGGCTTCTTCCAGTTCCTCGCGCCTAGCATCGTCTTCATCCTGGGCCTGACCGTGTTTGGCGAGGAGCTGCACCCGGCGCAGGCCTTCTGCTTCGGTTGCATCTGGATTGCCGCCGCGATCTTCGTGTGGGACTTGTGGGCAAGGCGCCGCGCAGCGAAACCCACCCCGGTCAGCTAGCCCTCAAAACTCCAGCCAATGGTCTTGCCCGCCATGAACGGTACCACCTGCGTGCCAGCGGCCGGGATGCTGTTAGGCACATCCTGGTCGCGCCGCACCAGCGTCACCGCATCTTCGTTCACCGGCAGCCCGTAGAAGCGTGGTCCATTGAGCGAGGCGAATGCTTCGAACTGACCCAGCGCCCCCTCTTCGTCGAAAACCTGCACATAGGCTTCCAGCGCATGGGGCGCGCTGTAGATGCCCGCACACCCGCACGCGCTTTCCTTTGCGTGCTGTTCATGCGGCGCGCTGTCCGTGCCGAGGAAATACTTGTGCGATCCGCCGGTCGCCGCCTTGCGCAGCGCCAGCCGATGCTCCTCCCGCTTGGCAACCGGAAGGCAATAGGCGTGCGGACGAATCCCGCCCACCAGCATGGCATTGCGATTGATATGCAGGTGATGCGCCGTGATCGTAGCGCCGACCGTATCGCCGCTCGCATCGACGAAATCGACCGCGTGGCGGCTGGTGATATGCTCGAAAGCGATCTTCAGCTCCGGCAAATCGCGATGGAGCGGGGCCAGCACGGTCTCGATAAAGACCTCTTCGCGGTCGAAAATGTCGATCTCGGCAGCGGTCACTTCGCCGTGCACACACAGCACCATGCCCGCCTCGGCCATCGCTTCGAAGACAGGGCGCAGCTTGCCGATATCGGTCACGCCGGACGCGGAGTTCGTGGTCGCATTGGCCGGGTAGAGCTTGGCCGCGGTAAACACGCCCTCGCGAAATCCGCCGATCAGGTCCGCCGGATCCGTATCGTCGGTCAGGTAGGCAGTCATCAGCGGCGTGAAATCCATGCCTGCCGGCACCGCAGCCAGTATGCGCTCGCGATATGCCCGGCCAAGCGCGCTCGTCGTCACCGGCGGAGTAAGGTTCGGCATTACGATCGCACGGGCAAACTGCCGCGCGGTCGCGCCCACCACGCTTTGCAGCATATCCCCATCGCGCAGATGCACATGCCAATCGTCGGGGCGGCGGATGGTGAGGCTGTTCGTCATGCCACGCCCCCTAACCCAACAACGCCCGGCAGGGGAGCCCTGACACACCTGACACAGTGTTATAGGGTGAAAAATCCGCCCCCACCTCAGCTACCGACCGGCTCAAGGAAAAAGGGTGAAATCTTGCGCATGGCGCCGATCCTAACCAGACGACTGCATGTAGGACAGCGCGCAGCACTGGCATGGCATGGCCCGCACCCCTATCTGCCTTTCCATGACAGCAACGCGCCTTGCAAATCGTGCCCTTATCCAACTCAGTCCGCTCGAGGATGGGGAGGATGTCACCGCATTCCTGCAGGGCCTGATTACCAACGACATATCGAGTGACCTGCCGGCCTATGCCGCGCTGCTGAGCGCGCAGGGCAAGACGATGTTCGACATGATCGTGTGGCGTGGCCCCCCGGGGGAGCATGGCCCGACCCTGCTGCTCGATTGCGAGGCTGCCGTGGCAGACGAACTGATGAAGCGCCTCACGCTCTATCGCCTGCGCCGCAAGATCGGGATTGCACGTGACGAGAGCAAGGGGGTGCACTGGTCGACCGAATCCGACGACCTCCTGCCGACCGATCCCAGGCTTGCCGCCCTGGGCCATCGCTGACTTGCCTCCTCAACCGATGACGAGCCTGCCGACGATGCGTGGCTCGCGCACCGCCTGGCTTGTGGCGTACCGGAGGGACAGGCGGAACTTGCAGACATGCTTTGGCTGGAGACCAATGCGGTCGAGCTGAACGGCGTCAGCTTCAGCAAGGGCTGCTATATCGGGCAGGAGAACACCGCCCGGATGAACTGGCGGCAGAAGGTCAATCGCCGGCTGGTGGTGGTTCCGATCGACCGGTCGGAGGAAAAGCGTCGCAAGGCAGAATATCCCGAGCTTGGCTTCACGGTGGACCACCTGCGGGTACCGGATATTCCCGCCGACCTCGTGCCCGAATGGATGCGGCTGGAGAAGGTGGAGTAAGTCCGGAACGCAAAGTGCTCCGCTACTCCGCTCGTCCTGAGCCTGTCGAAGGGCGAGCGTCTCAAGCGACCACACAAATCAGCGGCAATCCGTTCATACTTCGACAAGCTCAGCACGAACGGATTTCGGAAATCCGAAACGATCCTAAACGCTCTTGCGCCCCGCGCTCGCCAGCGATTCCACCAGCATCCGCTCGGCGATCTCGCGCGCGGTCGGCTGCGGCAGCTTGAGCGCAGCACAGAGCGGCGCGCCGAGCAGCGATTGTCCGAGCGCCATCAGCACCACCATGAGCGTGGATTCGAGCGCTTCGCGATCCGCCGGATGATCGGCGCCATCGCCTTCCTTGTGCACGTCCTCGATCATCTCGTGAATCGCATGCGCGAAAGGCTCCAGCGCGTCTTCCTGCCCGGTCGCCAGCAGCCAACTGACCAGCGCGCCGCCGCCTTCGTCATCGAAAGCATCGAAGGCCTGGTCCACGATCACGCGCGGGGATGCGCTGCCCGTGCGGTTGGCGCGGATCGACACGGCGATCCGATCGCACACCGATTCTGCCAGATACGCGCCCAGAGCCTGCTGCAACCCGGCGGCCGAACCGAAATGGTGCAGCAGGTTCGCATGAGTGCGGCCCACACGCGCACCCACCGCCTTCAACGTCACCGCCTGCGGCCCTGCCTCGATCAGCAGGTCGCGCGCGGCTTCCAGTGCACCGGCGCGCGATTCTTCGGGACTCAAGCGTTTACGTGTCGCCATAGGGGGCGGCGTTTTATGCCGCTTTGTCGGTAAGGCAAGGGTCTGCGCCCAGATCGAGCCGGTACAGGACGCAAGGTGCTTCGCCGCCACGGCTCAGGCTGTGCCGCTGAGCAACCCGCCCGGTGGGGACGAAGCCGACCTTGCGCAGCACCTTGCCCGATGCCGGGTTGTCCACAAAGTGCCCCGCGCTCAGGCACCGTTGGCCGGCCATTTGCGCAATCTCGATCGCGCCCATGGCCGCTTCCGTCGCGTAGCCGTGCCCCCAATGCGCACGGGCGATCCAGTAGCCTAGCTCGATATCGTCCTCCTGATCGGACGGGCCGTAACCGACGGCACCCACCACCTCTGCGGTGGCAGCGAGGGCAATCAGGAAACGCGGGGTGTGCGGGGGAATGTCGCGCGCGCAGAAATCGCGCGCGTCCTGCTCGGCATAGGGCCACGGAGCCCGCGCAAGGTTACGCACCACGCCTTCATCGGCAAGGCCCGCATGCACGCTGCGCCAATCCTCCGGCCAGGCAGGCCGCAGCAGCAGTCTCTCACTTCGATAGAACATCGCGAGTTCTCCCCCGCGCGGCCTTCCTCCAAAGGTCGCGCTGCACAAGGGAGACGAAAAAAGGGAGACGGGGCTGGCCCCCTCTCCCTCGATGGCCGGATGCTACCTCCGGCGGGGCCGCCTCGTTGGACGGCCCTGTTCGTGAACCGTCGCGTTATTCTGCCGCTTGCGCCAGCATGTCGACCGATACGTATTTGCGGCCGAGCTTCCCGTCGTGGAAGCGTACAATACCGTCGGTAAGCGCGAAAAGGGTGTGGTCCTTGCCCATGCCGACATTGCTGCCCGCATAGAACTTGGTGCCGCGCTGGCGCACGATAATGTTGCCCGCGACAACGCCTTCGCTGCCGAACTTCTTCACGCCGAGACGACGACCGACCGAATCGCGACCATTGCGCGAGGAGCCGCCTGCTTTTTTATGTGCCATTGCGCTTCGTCCTTATCTCTTGCCGGGGTTCGCGCTTACGCGTCGCCCGAATCCTTGGTGGCAGCCTTCTTGGCAGGCGCCTTCTTGGCCGCGGTTTTCGCCGCAGGAGCCTTGGTGGCAGCAGCCTTCTTCGGCGCGGCTTTCTTGGCCGCAGGCTTGGCCGCAGTGTCGGCCTTGGTGTCGGCAGCCTTGGGAGCGGCCTTCTTCGGCGCAGCCTTCTTGGCGGGCGCAGCCTTTTCCTCGGTCTTCGGAGCTTCGGCCTTCTTGGCCGCAGGCTTCGCCGCTGCCTTCTTGGCGCCTTCGCCCACATCGAGGATGCGCAGCAGGGTCATCTGCTGGCGATGGCCGTTCTTGCGGCGATAATTGTGGCGACGGCGCTTCTTGAACACCACCACCTTCTCGCCCTTGGCCTGGGCGATGATCTCTGCCGAGACGGACACCTTGCCGGCATCGGCCATCTTGTCGCCTTCGCCTGCAAGCAGCACGTCACCCAGGGTGATCGTGTCGCCGGCTTCGCCAGCGAGCTTTTCGACCGCGATTTTGTCTCCGGCGGCAACCCGGTATTGCTTGCCGCCCGTGCGCACCACTGCGAACATCGGTTCAACTTTCAATCGTTTTGCTGTGACGCCGCCCCTCACGGAACAGCGTATCGGCGGGCAACACCATGGTGCGCCCCCCAAAGAAGGGCGCGCTTAAGCGAAGGAGCGGGCCAAGTCAACGCCGCGAGCGGGAGAAAAGTGACGAAACGTGCAACGCCCCTACCGCCTCTGCCACGGCCAGGCTAAGGAGGCCGATATGAACGCAACGCGCATCCTCTTGATCCTTGCCGGAACTGCCACGCTGGGCGCCTGCGCCACCGCGCCCGATAGGGACTACCCGTCGCTCGGCATTCGCGAGGCGGAATATACGAGCGGCCAAGTGCCGCTCCCTACCGGCGATTGCGCGGATAGTGCTGTGGCAGGTGCAGTGCGCGAGCAAGGCCAGCTGACCCCGGTCGACCCGGATGCCCCTCCCCCGCCGCAACCGGTGCTGTCGAACGAACTCGCCCTGCGGGTCGTCCAGCTGGAGGAGCAGGCGCGGGCTGCACATGCCGATTTCGAACGCGCCACTCCCGCGACCCGCGCTGCCGTGCGTGCCCGCGGTGCGGAGGGCTCGAAAAGCTGGGGCCGCGCCGAGGTCGCCTATGCCAACCTTCGTTCGATCCGGGCGCGCACCGCGATTCCCTTCGGCGAGCTGGAAATGCTGCTCGCCACCCGGGCCGTGGCAGGCGAACCGATCGACGAGATCGTCCTCGCCCGCGATGTCGTGATCGCGCTGATCGAGCAGGAAGACGCGGTGCTTGCGGAGCTTGCGCCGAACTGATGTCGGTCGCCTGCGCCACCTGCCCCGTTCGCGATCGCGCCGCCTGTGCGGTGCTGAGCGGGGAAGAACGCGACCAGCTGGCCAGGAGTGGCCGTCACCGCGTGCTGGAACCGGGCGAAGTCCTGTTCCGGGCGGGCGAGCAGGCGGACACCTGCGCCACGCTGACCAGTGGTGCGCTGAAAGTGACAGCGACCGACGCGGATGGGAACGAGCGGATACTGGCGCTGGTCCACCCCGCCGGGTTCGTGGGCGAGTTCTTCCAGCCTTTCGACGATCACGAGGTGGTTGCACTGGCGCCTTCGCAGGTGTGCATCTTCGCCGGATCGGACATCGAGTCGGCCATGGCAGCCCACCCCGCCCTCGCCCGCGCGCTGTTGCGCCGCGCGCAGGAGGATCTGCATGCCAGCCGCACGCTGCTGGCGCTGACGGGCAAGTCCGACGCACAATCCCAGGTTGCCGGGTTGATCCTCGGCTTCGCGCAGGCGGCCAGCGATTCGCCCTGTCACCCCGCGCACCAATTCGATCTGCCGCTCAGCCGCGCGGACTGCGCCAACATGCTGGGGCTGACCATCGAAACGGTCAGCCGCAAGATCACCGCGCTGGAGAAGTCCGGCATCATCGCGCGCAACGGCAAACGCGGGATCGAACTGGTCGACCCCGCGCGCCTCTCCGCGATTGCCGGAAGCTGATCAGGCCGTAACGATCCCGGCGATCAGCAGGACGGTAAAGGCCCACACCACGATCAGGACGGGCAGCACCATCATTTGGATCGCCGCATCCTTGCCCTTCAGCAGGCCCGTGTGCGTGGCGATGCCGTGCCGCATCAGTTCGCCGAAGCTCTTGGCACGGGTTTCGGGCTTGCGACCGAGGCCGAGCCAGAGTGCAGGCGCCCCGAACAGGCCGACGATGAAGATCGCGAAGATTGCCATCGGGATCGCAAGTTCGGGCGTCGATAGCCCGATGCCGAGCACAGCGATGAACCCGAGATAGAGCGCCACGGTTGCGCCATAGAGCACCGTCGGCATTTCGAAGGTGCGATCGACGTCCTGCCGCACATTGGGCAGCTCGGCATGTGCCGTTGCGCTGTAATCGATGATGGCTTCTGCAAGACCCTTGGACATGACGGGCTCCTTTCCTCCTCGTGTGAGAGAGGTTTTGCCCCATGCACGGATGCCGCGCCTTGATCTGGATCAAACGGCGCAGATTATTTTCATGCCCATCGGTTTCGGTCGGCGAAATCCTGCGCGCGCGGCTCGATCCAGTGCCAGCCATCGGCGCGTTTTTCGCGCTTCCAGACCCACGCGGCGCTTTTGAGGTAATCCATCAGGAAATCGACCGCGTGGAAGGCATCGCGGCGGTGACGCGCGGCGGCGGCAACCAGTACGATCGCCTCACCCGGATGCATCACGCCGATCCGGTGCCACACCAGCAGCCCGTCGAGGGGCCAACGCTGGAGAGCATTGTCCGCCAGTTCGCGCATCCCCGGCAGGGTCAGCGGCTCGTAGTGGGTCAGTTCTAGCACGCGCACATCCTCATCGGGCCGCACCTTGCCGAGGAATGTCGCGATCCCGCCCGCTTCGGGATGCGCGGCGTTGAACGCAGCCAGCGCCTCGCCAACAGACATTCCCTTGTCGAGCAGGCGCACGTCCGCAGGAGCATCGAGACGGAGACGAGCCATCAGCCGCCACTCACTGGAGGCAGCAACGCAACCTCGTCGCCGTCCTTCGCGCAGAGTGTCGCCTTGTCCGAAAGAACCTTGCCTGCGCACGCGATGTGCACACGCGGTTCACGCAATTGCTCTGCAACTTCGGCAGGGACCGCCGCAAGCAGGCCCTCCCAGTCGAGCGGGGCAGGATAGTCCGCCTGTGCGGCTCCGGCCAGATCGCGTAGCGGGCCAAGGAAGAGGACAGTTACGGACATACTATTCCTCTCCTCCCCATGGGGAGGGGCCGGGGGTGGGGGTTCGGCGTCAATGGCGATGAAGAACCAGGTGAAGCCCGCAGTACTCCCCCACCAGGCCTCCCCCTCAAGGGGGAGGGGATCGAATATACAGCGCTCATCCGCCCGTCACCGACATATGGCGCGGCTGCGCCGGAGCGAGCCCCGTACCGATGCGGAAATCGTGGCGTTCCGGCTTGATGAGCATGGCCCGGTCAAGCGCCTGCGCAGCCTCACGATCCGGCGCGTGCGAGCGCAGCGCTGAGCGCAGGTCGACCCGTTCCCCTCCACCGAGGCACGGGTAAAGCTGGCCGGTCGCGGTGACCCGCAAGCGGTTACACCCCGCGCAAAAATTCTCGCTCATCGGGGTGATGAAGCCGATCCGTCCGCCGGTTTCGGCAATATCGAAATAGCGCGAGGGGCCGGGGGTACGCGCATCGCTGGGAGTCATGGTCCAGCGCGATTCCAGATCGGCGCGTACTTGCGACAGCGACAGGAAACGATCCTCGCGGCGCTCGTCGACCTCGCCCAGCGGCATCGTTTCGATCAGGCTGATGGCATGGCCTTGCGAATGCGCCCATGCGACGAGGTCGGGAATCTCGGCATCGTTGACGCCGCACATGGCGACTGTGTTAAGCTTGATCTCCAGCCCCGCGTCGCGAGCCGCTGCGATCCCTTCGAGGACCTGCGGCAGTGCATCTCGGCGTGAGAGCGCTCTGAAAGTGGCCGGGTCGCGCGAATCGAGCGACACATTGATCCGCCGCACCCCCGCCCTCGCCAACGCGTCGGCATGCTGCGCCAGCTGCGTGCCATTGGTGGTCAGCGTGACCTCGTCCAGCTCTATTCCCACATGCCGCCCGATCGCGCGCACCAGATCGATTACGTCGCGCCGTACCAGCGGCTCGCCCCCTGTCAGGCGGATGGTGCGCACCCCGCGCCCCATGAAGGCACGGGCGAGCAGGTAGAGTTCTTCCAGCGTCAGGATGTCCGCCTTGGGGAGGAACTGCATCCGCTCGGGCATACAATAGGTGCAGCGCAGGTCGCACCGGTCTGTCACGGAAAGGCGCAGGTAAGTGATCCGCCGGTGATGCGAATCGACCAGCGGCGACGCCAGTGCGGTGTCGAGACGATCAGCCTTCCGTGTCGTCATCCACGTTTCCGTCATCGCAAATGCCCGTTTCGGCAAGCGGCAGGTACTGCCCAGTGATCGCGGGCGCCCGCCCGAGAAATTCGACCATGCGCGCGACCGCCCCGGCATCGGAGCCAGCGACCAGATTAATGCAATGATCGGGATGCGCACGGGCAAGGTCTCGCGCGGCAGCACGGCGCCAGTCGGCATGGTCGAAGGGGGCCGGGTCCATCGTCACGACCACATATTCGCTGCCTTGCGCCGCCGCTTCGCGAACTTTCTGCGACCATTGCGAATGGAAGGCCGCCGCAGCATCCAGCGCCGCTTCGGGCAGGGTATCGACCTTGACTATGGCTGGACCGCCTTCGGACATGTCAGGGCCGCTCGCGGTGCAGCGTGATCCCGATCTTTTCCGCACCGATGCCGATGGCTAGCTTGACGATCTTCACGCTGACCGCCTCGATCCGTGGGTCTTGCAGGAACAGCGTTTCGCAGATGTGGTCCGCTACGGCCTCGATCAGCTTGAAATGCACGCCTTCGGGCAGGGCCTCGGTCGCGGCGTGCCTTAAGTCCATGTAATTCTTGCTCGCGTCGAGCGAGGTTTCCGCATCGTAGCGCGGCTGGGGCATCATGCGCGCTTCGATACTGATCCGCAGTGGCTGCGGCTTGCCCGTCTCTTCCGAATAGATGCCCGTCAGCACATCGGTTTCGATATCGGCGACCTGCAAGGTGAGTGTGTCAGTCATCGCGGCCCTTCAAGCAGAATTGCGCCACCGCGCAAAGATTGCTGTCGGCAGCACGCGACCTCGTTCGCCCTCTTCGCGAACACCCAGGTCGCCATGTTCCACCGTACCATCAATATCGGCAAAGGCTTCGTCGAGCAGTGCGGCGAGTGCAAGGCTGCTCATGCGCACGGCATAGACGGTGAGGAACAGGAAGCGGCTGTCATCGTCCAGCAGGCGGCGGCAATCCGCGATCAGCGGGGCAAGGCCTTCCTCGATCCGCCACGTCTCGTTCTTCGGCCCGCGCCCGAACTTGGGCGGGTCGAGGATGATCCCGTCATAGCGGTTTTCGCGCCGGACTTCGCGTGCAGCAAACTTCGCCGCGTCGTCCACCAGCCAGCGGATCGGGCGATCCTCCATTTTTGCGAGCGCGGCGTTCTCGCGCGCCTGCGCGACGGACTTCTTCGAAGCGTCAACATGGGTGACGGGACCGCATTGCGACAGCGCGAGCGTGCCGACGCCGGTATAGCCGAACATATTCAGCGTCTGCGCGTCCGGCTTACCCGCCAACTCCCCGCGCATCCATTCCCACACCGGGGCCATATCCGGGAAAAAGCCGAGATGGCGGAAGGGGGTGCATTGCGCGTGGAAGCGCACGCCGTCCCACGAAAGTTGCCAGCTATCGGCAATGTCTGGCGACAGGTCCCAGCGGCCACCGCCATCCTCGTCCGCACCGGGCACGAACTCGCCATCGGCCTGCCAGTCGTCCTGCTGCGGCGACCACATCGCTTGCGGTTCGGGACGGATGAAGGAGTAGCGGCCGAAGCGTTCGAGCTTGCGGCCATGCCCGCTGTCGACCAGCGCATAATCGGCCCAGGGCTCGCCGATCATCAGCTGCGGTTCCAGGCGCAGTGTCGCCATCAGCGGGCCGCGCGCCCGGCAATGAAATCGCGCACGGTGTCGTATTCGGCGGGGAGCGTTTCAAAACGCTCCTCGCGGTCCATGATCCCTTCGACACGTGTCGGCAGGTCAGGGCGGATGCCGATAGCCTGCTCGACCGCGTCGGGAAACTTAGCCGGATGCGCGGTGGCGAGCGTGACGAGCGGGACCGCCGCGTCGATCTCGTCGGCGGTGACAAGCGCGCGCGCCGCATGCAGCCCGACGGCGGTATGCGGGTCGATCACCTCGCCGTAGCTCTCGTGACCCCAGCGCATGGCTTCCAGCGTATCATCCGGCGTGGCGCGCACTGCCGAGAATAGCGTCGCAATCCTCTCGCGCTGTGCGGGGTCGAGCGCCAGCATCTTACTCTTGCCGAACCCGTCCATCTGCGCCGCTAGCGCTTCCGCATCGCGCCCGTTCGCCTCGAATAGCAACCGCTCGAAATTGGAGCTGACCTGGATATCCATCGAAGGCGTGATCGTGGCGTGGCTCTCGCCCACCGAATAATCCCCGTCGCGGATCGCGCGGGCAAGGATGTCGTTCTTGTTGGTCGCGACGATCAGACGCTCGACCCGGAGGCCCATCTGTGCCGCGACATAGCCCGCGAAGACATCCCCGAAATTGCCGGTCGGCACACTGAAGGCGGTCTTGCGCTCGGGCGCGCCGAGTTGCAGCGCGGCGTGAAAATAATAGACCACCTGCGCCATCAGCCGCGCCCAGTTGATCGAGTTGACCGCACCCAAACTGACTTTCGATGTCAGCGCCTCGTCCGCGAACATACGTTTCACCATCGCCTGTGCATCGTCGAAGCTGCCTTCGATGGCGATGTTGTGGACGTTCGGCGCGCTCACCGTGGTCATCTGGCGGCGCTGGATTTCGCTCACCCGGCCTGCCGGATGGAGCATGAAAATCTCGATACCCTCGCGCCCAGCCACCGCATCGATTGCGGCAGACCCCGTGTCGCCGCTGGTCGCACCGACAATGGTCAGCGTCTTGCCCTGCCGCGCAAGAAAGGTCTCGAACAGCAGGCCGAGCAGTTGCAAGGCGACATCCTTGAACGCCAGCGTCGGCCCATGAAACAGTTCGAGCAGCCAGTGCTGCGCGTCGAGTTGCACCAGCGGCGTCACCGCAGCGTGGTCGAACGCAGCATATGCGCGACCGCACAGGTCGCGCAGCTCGGCCTCGCTCAGGCTGTCCCCCACAAACGGCGCCATGATCCGCACCGCGAGGTCAGGATAAGGCAGCCCCCGCATCGCCCGGATCTCGTCCGCCGAAAATTGCGGCCACGCCTCGGGCAGGTACAGCCCGCCATCGCTCGCCAGCCCGGCAAGCGTCACGCCTTCGAAATCGAGCACGGGCGCCTGCCCACGGGTAGAGACGTACTGCATCACAAGCGCGCGTAGCGGTGCATCCACTTCGCGGCAAGCGAGCGGATCGCCCTCAAGCGTCAGCGATGGCGTCCGCTTCTTCTACTTCGCGTTTCAACCGCGAGAGGCCGGCAGCAGCTTGCGCCGCGTGCGGCCCGATCCAGCGCTCGTGGATCGCCCGGATCGGCATGGCGTCGAGATAATTGAAACGCTCGCGCCCCTTCTTCACCGCCACCACTAGCCCCGCCTTCTCCAGCACGCGCAGGTGCATCATCACGGTTGTCCGATCCAGCTCCGTAAATGCCGAACACAGCTGCTTGGTCGTTAGCGGGCGCAGTTTCAGCGCATCGCAAATTGCGCGCCGGACCGGGTTCGCCAGTGCCTTGAAAACGCGGTCGGTCTCATCTTCATTTGACATGTTAGCTTTTTATAACATATTTGGACGCGACTCAAGAGGAGCCCGTCCGATGGAACTCAAGTTTCGCGTATCAGCGCATATATCGAAACCGGTGCATGAGGTGTTCGAGGCAGTCGCCGATCCCGAAAAACTCTCGGCCTACTTCACCACTGGTGGTGCGAAAGGCCGGATCGAGGAAGGAGCCGAGGTGACCTGGGATTTCCACGATTACCCCGGCGCCTTCCCGGTTTACGTAATCGAAGTCGTGCCCGACCAACGTATCGTCCTGCAGTGGGATGCATATGAAGGCGAGCCGTGCGAATCCGCTGCCGAACAAGCGCCAACCGATTACCGCACGACGGTGACAATGACTTTCAAACCGGTCGAAGGCGATCCGGACCGCACACTTGTCGAGATCGTCGAGGAAGGCTGGCGGGAGACACCGGAGGGGCTCAAGGGAAGCTACGGCAATTGCATGGGCTGGAGCCAGATGCTCGCCGCACTCAAGGCGTGGATGGAATACGGCATCAACCTGCGCGAGGGCTTTTACAAGTGAACTAGCCCTCCCCGCGCTCCTCGCCCATGACCCGTTTCCTCACCGCGAGCCCGTAAATCACAAGTGCGGTGAGTGCGAAAAGAAACCACTGCCACGCATAGGCAATGTGATTATTGGGCAAATCGGACGGATCGGGTCGCTCCAGGGGGAGCAAGCCGGCGCGCGGCGGCATCGCGACCAGACGTGGCCCGGGGGCGACAATCCCGGTGACTTCGCCGCCATTCCAGATCGGCCCTTGCGGCTCACGCGTCCAGCCCAGCGCCACGCGCGCCTCACCACCTTCTGCCAGCACGCATTGGGCGATCTGCGCCCAGCCCTTGGTGCCCTTTTCATTCGTCCCCGCGACCGCAGTCAGTTCGGTCACCTTCGCACAATCGATCGTCGTCATGCGGTAAAGCCGCTCGGTCAGTTCTTCGTCATTGCTCGGCCAGCGCACAATTGCGCTCTTTTCCTCGGCAGCGGCGTAGCGCTGCAAGAGTTCGGCCTTCTCGTCGGCACGGCCCAATTGCCAGAACCCCAGGGCGATCATGATGAGTACCGCCGCCAGCACGATAATCGTCGGGATCGGCGGCAGGCGCTTGAGATAAATCATCGTCCGGCTTCTCCGGCTTGCTGGCGATATTCGGACCATAGCAGTGCCGCTTTCGCCAGTCGCAGTCCGCCAAGGGTGAGGCCGACGCCCAGCGGCAGCCACAGGATCACATGCACCCACCATGGCGGCGCAACTGCTACTGCCAGCCAGGTAGCAAGGCCGACAAGGATCGCGCCGATGATCAGGGTCAGGAAGGCGGCGGGTCCGTCACCCACATTGAATCGTACGAAATCCAGGTCACAGGCGCGACAATGCGGGGCAAAGGCGATCCATCCGGCAAACAGCGTGCGCGCTCCGCAGCGCGGGCACAGACCGAAAAGGGCAGCCTCGCCGAATGCGGGCTGCCCCTTCGTATTTTCCGACAAACCGGAGGCCTTGCGGCCGTCATCCGTCATCAGTGGACTTCGGCGCCCCAGCCACCCCACACGTAGACGGCGATGAAGAGGAACAGCCACACCACGTCGACGAAGTGCCAGTACCATGCCGCCGCTTCGAAACCGAAGTGCTGGCGCGGGGTAAAGTGGCCCAGGTACGCGCGGCGCAGGCATACGATCAGGAAGATCGTACCGACCAGCACGTGGAACCCGTGGAAGCCGGTCGCCATGTAGAAGGCGCTGGAATAGGTGTTGCCACCGAAGCCGAACGGCGCGTGCATGTATTCGTACGCCTGGATGCAGGTGAACAGGATGCCGAGCCCGACCGTAGCCCACAGACCCAGCTTCAGCCCTTCGCGATCGCCATTGATCAACGAATGGTGCGCCCAGGTGACCGTGGTGCCCGAACACAGCAGGATCATCGTGTTGAGCAGCGGCAGGTCGAACGCATCGATCACATGGATGCCGTCGGGCGGGAAATGGGCGAGCGCAGCCGCACCATCCTGCCCGATCAGGTTCTGCCACGTCCCTTCGGCCACCATTTCCAGCGGCGCAGGGAACAGCGCGAAGTCGAAGAAGCTCCAGAACCAGCCGACAAAGAACATCACTTCGGAAAGGATGAACAGGATCATCCCGTAACGCATGTGCAGCTGCACCACCGGCGTGTGGTCACCCGCATGCGCTTCGTTGATGATCTTGGAGAACCAGCCCCAGAAAGTCGCAATCAGCCCGGCGATTCCCAGGCCCATGATGACTTCCCAGCCGACCATTGTTTCCCGGTGCATGTAGAACACCATGCCGGTCGTGAAGGTCAGCGCGGAAAATGCGCCGATAAACGGCCAGATATCGGGGGCGAGAATGTGATAATCGTGGTTCTTGGCGCCGGCCATAGGTCGTGTTTCCTTTTCAGCGGCTCCGCCCATACCGAGGCTGTCCGCCATGGTCCAGAGGGTCAGGTCGCTTCGGGTGGTTTGACGTGGAAGGTGTAGCTCAGGGTAATCTGTTCGACCCCTTCCATATTGGGATCGTCCAGCGCAGCCGGATCGACGTAGAACAGCACGGGCATCCGGATTTCCTCACCCGGCTGCAGGGTTTGTTCGGTGAAACAGAAGCACTGGATCTTGTTGAAATAGGGGGCCGCCTGCTCGGGCTCGACATTGAAGGTCGCGGTTCCGGTAATCGGCACCGTGCCGTTGTTGCGGGCGGTGTAGAAGGCGAGATCGCGGGTGCCGATCTGGACGGTGTCGGTCGTCTGCTCCGGCGCGAAGTTCCACGGCAGGCCCGGGTCCGTATTGGCATCGAAGCGGATCGAGATCGGCGGCGCGCCCGCGCTGGCGGCAAGGCGTTCGGCCATCGCCGCATCGCTTTCGCTCGCCACTTGGGTCGTCCCTGCGAAACCGGTCACCTGGCAGAACATGCGATACAGCGGAACCGATGCGAAGCCGAGCGCGACCATCGCGGCCGCGATTCCCAGCGCGATCAGCGCAATGCGCAGGTTCTTCTGTTCAAGGGATGCCGGCTGGCTCGCCATCAGTCGGTCATCCGCACGATCGTGATGGCGTAGAACAGCACGACGAAGAACAGCAGCACTGCGCCAATGGCGAGGTTGCGGCCCTTACGGGCTTTCTTGAATTCCGCCTCTTCCTCGGGCGTCATGCGCGGGGGATGGTTCTGGTCGGTCATGAGATAACTCCGGCGTCCTGCAACAGGCGATCGGCCACCAGCGCGGCGAACAGCACAAAAAGATACAGGATCGAATAGGCGAACAACCGCTTCTCCGGCTTCATGGCGTCGCCTTCGGTCGAACGACGCATGCCGACCGGCACAGCAAGGATTGCGAACGCACTGGTCAGCACCAGCGATGCCACGCCATAGACCAGCCCCGCCGTACCAAGATACCAGGGTGCGGCCGCCAGCGGGACCATGAACAGCGAATAGGCGAGGATCTGGCGGCGGGTTGAACGCTCTCCGCGAACCACCGGCATCATCGGGATGCCCGCCTTTGCGTAATCGCTCTTCACGAACAGGGCGAGCGCCCAGAAATGCGGCGGCGTCCAGAAGAAGATGATCGCGAACAGCAGCACCGGGGTCAGCGTGACATCGCCCGTCACCGCAACCCACCCGATCAGCGGCGGGAAGGCGCCCGCCCCGCCCCCGATCACGATGTTCTGCGGCGTGCGCGGCTTGAGCCACATGGTGTAGACGACCGCGTAGTAGAAGATCGAGACGGCTAGGATCGCGGCAGCCAGCCACCCGATCGCAAGACCCATCAGGAGGACGGAAAATCCGCTGAGCAGTATGGCGAAATCGCGCGCATCCTTGGGACGCACCCGGCCCGAGGGGATCGGGCGATTTGCGGTGCGCTTCATCAGCAGGTCGAGATCGGCCTCGTACCACTGGTTGAACGCGGCCGCCCCGCCCGCGGCAAGCGCGATGCACAGGATTGCGGTGAAGCCGAGCACCGGGTTGATGCTGCCTGGTGCGGCCAGCATTCCGCACAAGCCCGTAAAAACCACCAGCCGCACCACGCCCGGCTTGGTCAGCGCAAGGAAGTCGCGCCAGTGGCTCGACATCGGCGTTGCTGCGCTGGGCGTGAGAAGGGTCGTGGTCGTGGTCATTGCTCGGTCGTCGATAGCGACGATCCGGAACAGCCGAAAGGCCATCCCGGATCATGCAACTCGTCCCCCGCGCCGCGCCTCGCACGCGGCCACGGGTATGCCGGATCAGGCCGTCGCGGGCTTCGCGTCGCCTTCACGCGGCAGGTGATCGTGATAATCGTGATGATCCTCGATCACGGGCAGCGTTTCGAACTGGTGGAACGGCGGCGGGCTCGACAGCGTCCATTCCAGCGTCGTTGCGCCCGGACCCCAGTAATTCGCTTCCGCGCGGCGGCCTGCCGTGTAGGCGTAGACCAGGTTTGCGAAGAAGATCAGCACCGAAATCGCCACGATGCCGTAGCCGAAGGTCGCGATCTCGTTCCAGTAGGCATAGGCTTCCGCATAGTCCGGATACCGGCGCGGCATGCCCTGCACACCCAGGAAGTGCATCGGGAAGAACACGATATTCACACCGATGAAGAACACCCAGAAGTGGATGTGTGCCAGCAGTTCGGAGTGCCAGCGCCCGCTCATCTTCGGGAACCAGTAGTAGAAGCCCGCGAACATGGAGAACACGGCACCCATCGAGAGCACGTAGTGGAAGTGCGCGACGACATAATATGTGTCGTGCAGGTTATCGTCCACGCCGCCATTGGCGAGCACCACGCCCGTGACACCGCCCACGGTGAACAGGAAGATGAAGCCGATCGCCCAGACCATTGGCGATTTGAACTCCAGCGAGCCGCCCCACATGGTCGCAACCCAGCTGAAGATCTTCACGCCCGTGGGCACCGCGATAACCATCGTCGCGGCGGTGAAATACATCTTCGTATTCACGTCGAGACCGACCGTGTACATGTGGTGCGCCCACACGATGAAGCCGATCGCCCCGATCGCCACCATGGCATAGGCCATGCCGAGATAACCAAAGACCGGCTTCCGGCTGACTGTGGCCACGATATGGGAAATGATGCCGAAGGCTGGCAGGATCATGATGTAGACCTCGGGATGTCCGAAGAACCAGAACAAATGCTGGAACATGACCGGATCCCCGCCACCGCTGGCGTCGAAGAACTGCGACCCGAAATTCCGGTCG
>NZ_CAXQBM010000003.1:0-2284 GCF_964222115.1 Alteriqipengyuania sp. | reverse complement strand
CTCCGATGTCGCACTCGCCCAATCGCGCGTCATGGTGGCATGGGACCGGATCATCTTGCCCGATAATCAGACCGTGCAGATCAGCGCCTTCGGTGGAGACGAACTCGGCCGTACTGGCACCACCGGGCTTGTCGACACCCGTTTCGCGCAACGCTTCGGCTCCGCCGCGCTGATCTCCTTGATCGGCGCCCTGCCTGCGGCTGCAGCGGGTCAAATCGACAGCGAGGCGGCGGCCGATGTTGCGAGTGATGTCGGCACCGACCTGCGCGATAGCGCGCAAAGCGTGATGCAGGACTATCTGGCGATCCGGCCAGTGATACATGTCGATCAGGGTACACGGATCACGGTCATGGTTGATCGTGACCTCGAGATTTTCTGACATGGCTGCAAGTTATCTGGAAGCGTCGCTCGACCGTTTCGGCCCCGAGGTCCTGCGCGACGACACGATCGAGATCTGCATCAATCCCGACGGACAAGTCTGGGGCGAATTCCAGGGCGATCACTTCATGCGAGGTCTCGGCAGCCCGCTGAGCCAGACCGAGATCAAGGACCTCGGCAACCAGATCGCCTCCGCCGCCTCGACGACGCTCAGCACGAAGAAGCCTATCGTCTCGGTCTCGATCCTATATCGAGATCGCCCAATCCGCGCGCAGGTGATCCAGCCGCCGGCAGTCGAGGGCGGTTTCTCGATTTCTCTTAGGTTCTTTTCCTCCCTGCCGCTGGAGGCAATCCGGCTCGGCTTTCTCTATGGAAAGGAGCGCAGCCTCGAAGGTCTGCGGCGCGAACGTAACGCCGCGCTGCGCAATGTGGTTGCCTCCGGCGACATCGACGCCGCGCTGCGCTTCTGCGTCGAGAACAAGCTCAACATGATCGTTTCGGGCGGTACATCGACCGGCAAGACGGTCGCGGCGCGCAAGATCCTTTCGCTGATCCCGCCCGAAGAGCGGATCATCACCATCGAGGAGGCGGCCGAGCTGCGCCCCGAGCAGCCCAATGCCGTGACGTTGGTCGCGGACCGGGACACGGATGCCCGCAGTGCCGATGTGCTCTTGGCCTCAACGCTTCGCATGCGACCCGACCGGATCGTCCTGGGCGAAGTCCGCGGGCGCGAGGCGATGACGTTTCTCGAGGCAATCAATACCGGCCACGGTGGATCGCTGACTACGCTCCATGCCGAGACTCCACAACTTGCTGTTCGCCGCCTCGCCATCGCCGCCCTGAAAACCGATGTGCCAATGACCTACGCCGACATGATCGATTATATTGAGGGCTCGATCGACGTGATCATTCAGGCGGGCCGCCATGAAGGCACGCGCGGGATCACCGAGTTCTTTCTCCCGGGCCAAACCACAGATTTGAACCTCGACACGGTCGACGGCAGAGGCAACAAGAGCCCCTCCGTTGCCGCTGAGTAAAAAAGGAACCCCCCAGATGCGAAAACCAATCCTCGCACTCATGCTTGCCGCCTTGGCGGGCCCCCTTGTGGCGCAGACTTCGCCTCAGGTTTCAAACGATCTCACAGTCGATATGTCGCCTCAAAAGTACCGGATTTGCAACGATCGTCCGGCGCGACCGACTTGGATGGACGAAATCAATCCGCGTGAAGCTTACAAGGCAGCAGCTTTGATGGAGTTGTACGAAATTCGGGCTTGGGAGGAGATCGCTGAATCTGGCGACTGCGGCTGTGAAACCCGCTTTCCCGCTTGGGATAGCTCCGATGGCGAATATCATGAAAGGTATGCAGGCCTTAGCCAAGCCGAGCATTCAGCGTTTCGCCGCGACTGGATTGAAGTAAGGAAGCAACTCGAGCCGAGCGTGCGTACAATCTGCGAAGCTCAAGGCAACTGGTAATGGGCGTCGTCAGCTGGATGGTCGGAACGGCAGACGCGTTCCTTGTCGATGCGGCTGAGTCCCAGTTCGGGGCCGTGGCAAGCAATACCGGCGCGATCGTCCTGCTGATGGTCACGCTTTCGCTAATCGGCGTCTGCATCAACATGGCATTCCAGTTTCGCAGCATGGATGGGGCCAGCTTCTTCTGGTACCTGATCAAGCTGACCCTTATCGGTCTGTTCGCCTTCAATTGGGCAAACTTCAATGCAGTAGCAAACGCAGTCATTGGAGGCTTGGACTACGTCGCTGGCGCACTGGTGTCTTCGGTTGGCGGCGGAGGAGCCGGAGCCACACACTTTGCCGGCGAATTCGACATCCTGATCGAAAAATTCAGCCAGTACCTGAATGCCATCGGCAGCAACCTGAACTGGATGACGGGCGCGATCCTAGGCGG
>NZ_CAXQBM010000002.1:0-3715 GCF_964222115.1 Alteriqipengyuania sp. | reverse complement strand
GACTTGCTGCGCTCACCCCCGTGCTCGGCCCCGACACCACGATCACTGCGGGCAATGCCAGCCAGCTGTCGGACGGATCGTCGGCCAGCATCCTGATGGAAGAAAAGCTGGCCGAGAAGCGCGGCCTGACCCCGCTCGGTCGCTATGTCGGCATGGCGGTCGCCGGGACCGAGCCCGACGAAATGGGCATCGGCCCGGTTTTCGCCATCCCCGTCGCGCTGGAGCGCGCCGGCCTGAAGATGGACGATATCGGCCTGTGGGAGTTGAACGAAGCCTTCGCAGTGCAGGTGCTCTACTGCCGCGACAAGCTCGGCATTCCCGACGAAAACCTCAACGTGAACGGCGGCTCGATCTCCATCGGCCACCCTTACGGCATGACCGGCGCGCGCTGCGTCGGCCATGCGCTGATCGAAGGCAAGCGTCGCGGCGCCAAGTATGTCTGCGTCACCATGTGCGTCGGCGGCGGCATGGGCGCGGCCGGAATCTTCGAAGTCCTTTAATTCGGACACGTTTTGGGGCAGGTTGCACGCGGTCGCCGATAAGGAGACTCGCATGCGCCTGCCCCTATTTCTTTGCCTGACGGCTCTGGCGTTAACCGCCTGCGCGCAAGCCGAGGAGGCGGATAGAGATGCCGCATCTCCCGGTAGAGACGATGCGACGAGCGCAATCGGCTCTCCTCCCCCGCCGCAAGCCGAAGACGAGCCCGCCGAAGAGGCAAGCGACGCAGCGGAGGATAATGCCGATCCTTCGGGTGAAGGCGATGGGCCATTCTCCTCCTCCTACACCGCGCTCGACCTAGAAAATTGCCGGATTCTGGCGCAGAGCCGGGGCGAGGGCAGCTGGATCAAGCTCCGCTGCCAGGGCCTCGATGGCATCCCCCTGTTCGTGAGCGAAGGCGATGGTCGCTACGATATCGATGCGGGGGTGGAGAATGCAGGCTTCGCTACGATCAGTGCGTTCAACGATGTCGGTGACAGGGTGGAGTGGCGCAAGCGCGATGGCGCGCCCTTTGCGATCATCTTCCGCTATACCGATGTGGCTCTGGAAACACCGGACCGGACCGTGCTTGCGGTCGAAAAGATCGGCCGGAGCGGCAAACCCGGTTGCCGCGTGGCCCAAATTGCCGGGAATACGCCGCGCGCCAACCAGCGCGCGCGCCAGATTGCCGATACGAAGGCGGCCGATTTCGATTGCTCGCAAGAGCCCGAATATGTCGGCAACGCACGGTAGGGGAGTGAGGGCGCGATGGGACTGATCGAACTTCTGGGTCTCGCGGGCAGTGTCAGCCTGCTGTCGGGCTGGCGGCTTTACGCGACCGTGCTGATCACCGGCCTCGCGATGCGGAGCGGGTGGGTGCCCTTGCCCGAGCAGCTCCAGATGCTCGACGTGCTCGCCAATCCGTGGGTCCTCGGTATTGCCGCATTCGGCGCGGTGATGGAGTTCCTGGCCGACAAGATCATGTGGCTCGACAGCATATGGGATGCGATCCATTCACTGATCCGCCCCATCGGGGGCGCTCTGCTGGCCCTGGCCATCGTCGATCCGGGCGATCCGACCTGGCAGGTGATCGCATTCCTGTTGGGCGGCGGCGCAGCCTTCGCAGCGCATGCGGGCAAGGCGAGTGCACGCGCGGCGGTGAACACCAGCCCCGAGCCGGTCAGCAACCTGATGGTCTCTACCGCAGAAGATGTAGCGACCGCAGGATTGCTCGCGCTGGCCATCGCCAACCCCGTGATCGCGGGCGTGATCGCGCTAGGCCTGCTGATCCTCAGCATCGTGCTGATCGCGTTTGTTGGGCGGACGGTGAAGCGCTTCTTCAGGCGTACGCGAGGGCCCGATCCGACCTGAGGGTCTAACCGTGCGCGGCCATAAACTGCTCGACCACAGGTGCGATCTTCGTGCGCCACTTGCTGCCGTTGAAGATGCCGTAATGGCCTGCACCCTCGGCGAGATAATAGCGCTTTTTCTTCTCGGCCAGATTGCGCGCCAGCGTTAGCGCGGCCTTGGTCTGGCCGATCCCGGAAATATCGTCGCGCTCTCCCTCGACCGCCAGCAGCGCGGTCTGCGTGATGTCACCCAGATCGATGATCTTGCCGCGATGTTCGAAGGTGTTGTTGGGCAGCGAGTGGTTCTGGAACACCTCTTCCACCGTCTGGAGGTAGAATTCGGCGGTCATGTCGCACACGCTGCGGTATTCCTCGTAGAAATCCTTGGTCTGCTGCGCGCTGTCCTCGTCGCCTGCGACCAGGTGCTTGTACATTTCGTAATGGCTCAGGATGTGGCCGCCCAAGTTCATGCTCATGAAACTGGCGAGCTGCATGAAGCCGGGATAGACGCGGCGCCCGGCGCCTGCATATTGCGCGGGCACGGTGGCGACCACATTCTGGCGGAACCAGCTGATCGGGCGTTTCATCGCCATGTCGTTGACGGTGGTGGGGCTCTCGCGCGTGTCGATCGGCCCGCCCATCATGGTCAGCGTCTTGGGTGCGGCCTTGTCCTTCGCCCCGTTCATGATGGCAGTGGCAGCGAATGCGGGGACCGAAGGTTGGCACACCGCGATCATGTGCGCAGGGCTGCCCCCGTTGCGCTCAGCAATCTCGCGCAGGAACTCGACGATGTAGTCGATATAGTCGTCGAGATCGAAACGCCCCTCGCTCAGCGGAATATCGCGCGCGTCATGCCAGTCGGTGATGTAGACCTCGGCATTTTCGACCATCCGTTCCACCGTGCCGCGCAGCAGCGTTGCGAAGTGCCCGCTCATCGGGGCCACGATCAGCACGGCGGGGGCACCGTCGGGCAGCGAGGCCCTGCGAAACCGCTTCAGGTCGCCGAAGGCGCGGTGCAGCACCAGCGTTTCGGCAACCGGATCGGGCTTGCCGTCAATCATCACGCTCTCGATGTCGAATTCGGGCTTGCCGCGCCGAATCGTGGCGTGGGCAAACACTTCCAGCGCGGACCCGGCAACCGGGCCCATACCACTATAAGCCAGCGGATTGCGCGGATTGGTCAACCATTCGGATCCGATGGATGCCATCGCACTGGCGCTATTCAGCCAGGCGGACTGCAATTCGTAAGCGTGGTAGAGCAAGCGAGACCCCTGAAACGTCCAAAATTCGGCGGAATGCCGTTCCCGTCAGCATAGACTGCCCGGGTAAGTGCCATTGTGCAATGCACAAGATACATTCCAGGTCCCGTCCCCGTGGATTTCGCCCGCGCATACAGCTAGGCGATAATGCCAATGGCACGCGACATTCCACCCCCCGATACGTCCGATGATATTGCTGAAAATCGACAGGACGCGCAGCCGCGCAAGGCACGCACGCTCGCGCCCCTGCGGATGGTTTTTCGCGAGGCCGTGCGTTACCCGCGCGAAATCGGGCTGGCGCTGGCCGCACTGCTGATCACATCGGCGGCGACGCTGGCGATCCCGTGGCGTTTCAAGGTTATCATCGACGAGGCTTTCGGCGGTACGGCGGGGCCGGACGAGATTGCGCACGCCTTCCAGTACCTGTTGATGATCGTGGTGGTGCTGGGGCTCGGCACCGCGCTGCGGTTCTATTTCGTCAGCTGGCTGGGTGAGCGGGTGGTCGCCAATATCCGGCTCAAGGTGCAGGAAAACCTGCTGCGCCAGTCGCCGAGTTTCTACGAGGAAAACAGTCCGAAGGAAATTTCGAGCCGGATGACTTCGGACACCGCGATCATCGAAACCGTGGTG
>NZ_CAXQBM010000001.1:0-9176 GCF_964222115.1 Alteriqipengyuania sp. | reverse complement strand
CAAGCTGCACCGCGGTACCGACATCCTCGTCGCGACGCCGGGCCGCCTGCTCGACCTGATCGACCAGCGCGCGTTCAACCTCGACAAGGTCGAAATCCTGGTGCTGGACGAAGCGGACCAGATGCTGGACCTCGGCTTCATCCACGCGCTGCGCAAGATCAACGAGTTGACGCCCAAGGACCGGCAGACGCTGTTCTTCAGCGCCACCATGCCCAAGGCGATCAAGGAACTGGTCAGCCAGTATTGCCGCAATCCGGCGCAGGTTTCGGTCACCCCCGAAAGCACTACGGCGGAGCGGATCGAGCAGTTCCTCTTCATGGTCCAGCAGGACGAGAAACAGAGCCTGCTCGAACTGATCCTCTCGGGTCGCCATCCCATTCCGGGCAAGCTGGAGCGGGTGCTGGTCTTTACCCGCACCAAGCATGGCGCGGACCGTGTGGTGAAGAAGCTCGCGCAGGCGAACATCCCCGCCAATGCGATCCACGGCAACAAGAGCCAGCCGCAGCGCCAGCGTGCGCTCGACGAGTTCAAGCGCGCCAAGACGTCGGTGCTGGTCGCAACCGATGTGGCCGCACGCGGGATCGACATTCCGGGCGTCAGCCACGTCATCAATTACGAGCTGCCCAACGTGCCCGAGCAATATGTCCACCGGATCGGGCGCACGGCGCGGGCCGGTGCCGATGGTGTCGCGATTGCGTTCTGCGCCGAGGACGAGCGCCAGTATCTCAGGGATATCAACCGCAACACCGATGCCGAGTTCGATCGGCTGCCCCTGCCGGAAAACTTCCGTGCGGTGGTTGAGGGTGTCGGCCCGACCAAGCCTGCGCCCAAGCAGCAGCGGGGCCAGCGCGTAAAGCCCAAGCCTATCGGCGACCGGCCGCACAAGCCCAAGAACAAGCACGCGTCCCGAAAGGGTAGGCCGCAAGGAGGCAAGCCCGGCGGGCAGGGTCGCGGAGGACCGGGTGGCCATAATCGCGGGGGCAAACCCGGCGGCCAGCGTCGCCGCAACCGTCAGGGCGGCGCGCATTCGGGCGGCGGACAAGGCTGATCGCGGTCTTGCATGGCTGCATCGGCTGGCGGATACACGCTGCCGATGGACCAAGCGAAATCAGACAGTAAGTCATTTCACAGCTCGGCTGAGCCGATCAACCGGGTTCAGCAGAACGTGCTGGCACGGGGCGAACGGTGGCTGCTCGACCGCCTCTGTGCCCGTATGCCACGCTGGGTAACGCCCGATATCCTCACTTTCATCGGCGTTTTCGGGGCACTTGCGATTTTCACCGGCTATGCGGCCAGCACTTTGGGCGATGCCTGGCTGTGGCTGGCAATTGCCGGGTATGTGATCCACTGGTTCGGGGATTCTCTGGACGGAAGCCTGGCGCGGTTTCGCCGGATAGAGCGCCCACGCTACGGCTATTTCCTCGATCACAGTTGCGACGGGCTGGCGACGACGCTGGTGGTCCTGGGGCTGGGCGCATCCGATTACGTGCAGCTCGAAGTCGCGCTGGTCGCGCTAGCAGGCTACCTGTTGATGTCGATTCACGCGTTTCTCTGTGTGCGCGTGATGGGCGAACTTCGCCTGTCCTACATGATGGCGGGGCCGACCGAACTGCGGCTGGTCCTGATGGCAATGACGTTGTCCATGCTGGCCCTTGGACCAAATCCGATCGTCCACGTGTTCACCGGCTTCGACCTGTTTGTGGGCGCCGTAGGGACCTTGCTGATCGTTCTTTTCGGTGTGCGCACGGCGGTCACTGCACGCAAGCTGGCTATCGAGGAACCCCCCCCGAAAAGCGGCTGAATGCTCCCACACTTTCGCAGACCATTGGAATAGCGGAGCATTGCCGCCATATCGCCCGCTCCCCGCCAGCAGGAGCGTGCAGATGGCCGACCAATACGACTACGATCTTTTCACCATCGGTGCGGGCTCGGGCGGCGTGCGCGCCAGTCGCGTATCCGCCGCGCATGGAGCGAAGGTCGCTATCGCGGAAGAGCATCGGGTGGGCGGCACCTGCGTGATCCGTGGCTGCGTGCCCAAGAAGATGCTCGTCTACGGCGCGCACTTCGCCGAAGATCTCGAAGACTGCCAGCGGTTCGGGTGGGAGATCGAGGGCAAGAGCTTCGACTGGATCAAGCTGCGCGACAATGTGCTGGCCGACGTGGACCGGCTCGAAGGTGCCTATACCGAGACGCTGGCGAACCACGATGTCACCATTTTCAAGGAACGCGCCGAGATTACCGGCCCGCACGAGATCACCTTGGCGAGCGGGCAGAAAGTCACCGCGAAGTACATCCTGATCGCGACCGGGGCGCGTCCGCGGATGCCCGAATGCGAGGGTGCGGAACACGCCATTTCGTCAAACGAAGCATTCCATCTCGATGAACTGCCCAAGAAGGTCATCATCGCGGGCGGTGGCTACATCGCCAACGAGTTTGCAGGTATTTTCAACGAGTTCGGCAGCGATGTTCATATTGTAAACCGGGGCGATCGCCTGCTGCGTAGCTATGACGAGGCGGTGCGCGACCGGCTGCTGCAGATCAGCACCACGAAGGGGATCAAGTTCCGCTTCAACACCACCTTCGAATATATCAAGCCGTGCGAGGAGGGCGGCTATTTCGTGAAGCTGTCCGATTGCGACGAGGAAAAGGCCGACCTCGTGATGTTCGCCGTGGGTCGCATCCCCAACATCGAAGGTCTGGGGCTGGACAAGGTCGGCGTCGAGATCGGGGAGCGCGGGGAAATCCTTGTCGACCGGTTCAGCAAGACCAGTGTCGACCATATCTATGCCGTGGGCGACGTGACCGACCGCGTCCAGCTGACGCCCGTGGCGATCCGCGAAGGCCAGGCCTTTGCCGATACGGTGTTCGGCGGGGGCGATCCGGTTGCGGTGGACCACGACTGCGTGCCCAGCGCCGTATTCAGCCATCCCCCCATAGCTGCGGTGGGGATGACCGAGGGCGAGGCGAAGAACAAGCTGGGCAGTGTCAAGGTCTACCTGTCCGACTTCAGGCCGATGAAAAACGTGCTCGCAGGCCGTAACGAACGCAGCCTGATGAAATTGGTCTGCGATGGCGACAGCGGAAAGATCGTGGGGATTCATATGATTGCCCCCGAAGCGCCCGAAATGATGCAGGCGGCGGCCATCGCGGTGAAGGTGGGCCTGACCAAGGCGGACTTCGATTCGACCGTGGCGATCCACCCGACGATGGCGGAAGAACTCGTCCTCATGCGCTGACATTAGGTTGCGAAAAGCAATCTAATTGGATAGCCTCTCCAGCAAGGGAGAGACATGATGGCGCAGACGATCCTCGTAACGGGCGGCACTGGCTATATCGGCGGTGAGGTGATCGACCAACTGCTGGCCAAGGGCCACACAGTCCACACCACGGTGCGCAATGTCGCCAAAGGCGAGCCCAGGTTGCGTGGACGCTGGGCCGAGGCGGGGGAGCGGCTGAAGGTCTTCCAGGCCGATTTGATGGACGATGCGGGCTGGGCGGAGGCCAGTGCGGGCTGCGATGCGATTGCGCATGTCGCATCGCCCTTTCCCATGGAAGTGCCCAATGATCCGCAGGTCCTGATCAAGCCAGCACGCGAGGGCACGCTTCGCGCGCTGAAGTTCGCGCATGAGGCAGGTGTACAGCGCTTCGTTCAGACCAGCAGCGCGGCGGCGATCGCTTACGGCCATCGCGGGCAAGAGAATTTCGACGAGAGCGACTGGACCAACCTCGACGCGGACCCGCCGCCCTATATCCAGTCCAAGACGATAGCCGAACGGGCCGCCCGCGACTGGGTGGCCGAGACTGCTCCCGGTATGGTCTTTTGCTCGGTCAACCCGGTCGGCGTGTTCGGCCCGGTTTACGATGCCGACCTCTCCACCAGTGTCGAGCTGGTGCAGAAGGTGATCGACGGATCGATCCCGATGGCACCGAACATGGGTATCGGGGTGGTCGACGTGCGCGATGTGGCGAAGATCCACGTCTTGGCGCTGGAGGCTCCTGCGGAAACCGTGCGGAATGGCCGCTTTGCCGCCTCGGCGCAGTTCATGTGGATCATGGAAATGGCCGACATGCTTCGCCAACGCGCACCCGATCTTGCGAAGAAAACGCCCACGCGCCGCATGCCCGATTTTCTCGTCCGCATCCTTGCGCTGTTCATGCCGGAGATGAAACAGGTGAAGGGCGAGCTCGGAAATGTCCGCGATGTCTCGGGCGCTCATGCCGAGAAGACCTTCGGCTTTACCTATATCCCGGCCGGGCAGACGATAGAGGACACTGCCCGCAGCTTGATCGAGAAGGGCATCGTCAAGTTTTAACGCTGCTGCTTGCGCCCGACGGCAATGGGCGGCACGATTGGCGTATGCGCTACCTCCTCGCTTTCCTGTGCCTTGCCCTTTTCGCAACTCCTGCGATTGCCGAGGATATGCCGCGCCTCGAACAGCGCGGTGAAGCGACCCAGCTGATCGTCGACGGCGAGCCGTTCCTTATCCTGGGTGGCGAGCTCGGCAATTCGACCGCGTCGGACCGCGCGACGATGGCGCGCCATTGGCCCAGCCTGCGCGACATGAACCTCAATACCGTGCTCGCCCCGATTTACTGGGAGCTGGTCGAACCGGAGGAGGGGCAGTTCGATTTCTCCAGCGTGGACTGGCTGATCGAGGATGCGCGCGCGCACGACATGCGGCTGGTATTGCTGTGGTTCGGCACATGGAAGAACTCGATGTCCAGCTATGTACCCGGCTGGGTGAAGCGCGATAGCGAGCGCTTCCCGCGCACTATCGGTGCGGATGGGCGGACCCAGGAAATCATCTCCGCTTACTCCACCGAAGCGCGCGATGCCGATGCGCGCGCCTTTGCCGCTCTGATGCGGCACTTGAAGCGTGTCGATGGCGATGCGCGAACCGTCATCATGGTGCAGGTCGAGAACGAGATCGGGTTCCTGCCCTTCGCGCGGGAGAGCGACCGGACCGACGATCCTGCGGCCGACGAACGCGCGATGGCACGCGCCTATGCCGAATATGCCGAGGTGGTGGCAGCTGCAGGCAAGCGCGAATATGCACTGCCGATGTTCGTCAACGGCGCGCAGGGTCGCCCCGGTGTTGCGCCGGGCGGGTATCCAAGCGGCGGGCCACTCGCGCACCTTGCAGACATCTGGCGGACCCACGCCCCCTCGGTCGATTTCATCGCGCCCGATATCTACTTCCCCAATTTCGGCGAGATCGTTGACGGATACTACTCCGCCGGAACGCGCCCGATCTTCATCCCCGAAGCCAATCGCCCGTCCGATGCCGCGCTCGCGGCCAATGCGCTGCGCTCCATAGGCGCGCGCGGTGCGATAGGGTTCAGCCCCTTTGCGATCGAGGATGCGAGCGAGGCGCAGGCCGCGAACATTGGTGCCGTCTATGCGATGCTGGACTCTATCGCGCCGCTGGTGCTCGACGCACAGGCGGAGGGGCGGATCGCGGGATTCGCTGCGCCGGTCGACCTCGATGGAACGGCTATGCTCGAACCTCTGGTTTCCGAGCTGGGCGGCGCGCGGTTCAGCGTTACCACCGTAGATCCGTGGACACCGCGCGATGCGCAGGACCCGAAGTCTCACGGCGGTATCCTGATATGGCTTGGCGGGGAGGAATACCTGTTCGCAGGGACCGGGATGACGCTCACCGTCGAGCCGGCTGACAGGCAGGGCCGCATGGGGTTCGAACGGGTGGAGGAAGGCCGGTTCGTCGATGACGGATGGCAAAGGGGCCGCGTGCTGAACGGCGATCAGACCCACCAGGGCCGCCACGTCCGGCTCCCGCCCGACACGTTCGGCATCCAGCGTTTCACCCTCTACCGTTACTAACACCCGGTTCGCGTTCGGTCCGCACGCTTGCCCCGCGCCGTGTCGCGTCCTAACGCCTCGCTGCGCAACAAGGAGTACCGGATGTCAGCCAATATTGCCGAAATGGAAAAGCGCCGCGAGGCCGCCCGGATGGGCGGCGGCCAGAAGCGGATCGATGCGCAGCACGCCAAGGACAAGCTGACCGCGCGCGAGCGGCTCGACGTGCTGCTGGATGAAGGCTCTTTCGAGGAGCTCGATACCTACGTCGTCCACGACTGCACCGATTTCGGCATGGAAGACCAGCAGATCATGGGCGACGGTGTCGTCACCGGGTCGGGTACGATCAACGGGCGGCTGGTCTATGTCTTCAGCCAGGATTTCACCGTGTTCGGCGGCTCGCTGTCGAAACGCCATGCAGAGAAGATCTGCAAGGTGATGGACACCGCGATGAAGGTCGGTGCGCCGGTGATCGGGCTGAATGACTCAGGCGGCGCGCGCATCCAGGAAGGCGTCGCGAGCCTTGGCGGCTATGCCGAGGTTTTCCAGCGCAACGTGCTCGCCAGCGGTGTCATCCCGCAGATCAGCGTCATCATGGGCCCGTGCGCGGGCGGCGCAGTGTACAGCCCGGCGATGACCGACTTCATCTTCATGGTGAAGGACAGCTCCTACATGTTCGTCACCGGGCCAGACGTGGTGAAAACCGTCACCAACGAAGTCGTCACGCAGGAAGAGCTGGGCGGGGCGATCACCCACACCACCAAGACCAGCGTGGCCGACGATGCGTTCGAGAACGATATCGAAACGCTGATGGCCACGCGCCGCTTCTTCGACTTCCTGCCGCTGTCGAACCGCGAGCCGGTGCCCGACATGCCGTCGAACGATCCGTGGGACCGTCAGGAGATGAGCCTCGACACGCTGATCCCCGACAATGCCAACCAGCCCTACGACATGCACGAGGTGATCGCGAAAACCCTCGATGATGGCGACTTCTTCGAGATCCAGCCCAAGCATGCGGGCAACATCATCTGCGGCTTCGGGCGCGTCGAGGGCCGCACCGTGGGCGTGGTCGCCAACCAGCCGATGGTGCTGGCGGGCGTGCTCGACATCAACTCATCCAAGAAAGCCGCGCGCTTCGTGCGCTTCTGCGATGCGTTCGACATCCCGATCCTGACCTTCGTCGACGTGCCCGGCTTCCTCCCCGGCACTTCGCAGGAGTTGGGCGGCATCATCAAGCACGGCGCCAAGCTGCTGTTCGCCTATGCCGAGGCGACCGTGCCCAAGATCACCGTGATCACCCGCAAGGCCTATGGCGGCGCGTACGACGTGATGGCGTCCAAGCACCTGCGCGGCGACCTCAACTACGCTTGGCCCACCGCCGAAATCGCCGTGATGGGCGCGAAGGGCGCGGTGGAGATCATCTTCCGCCAGGACCGCGACGACCCCGAAAAGATCGCCGAGAAAACGAAGGAATACGAAGACCGCTTCGCCAACCCCTTCGTCGCCGCCTCACGCGGCTATATCGACGAGGTCATCTACCCGCACTCGACCCGGCGGCGGATTGCACTGGGCCTGCGCAAGCTGCGCGGCAAGGAACTGAGCAACCCGTGGAAGAAGCACGATAATATTCCGCTGTGAGGTGTTTTGATGAAGTTTTCGCAGATCACCAAGACGCTATCGCCGCACGTTGAGATCAAAGCATACGATCCATCTGACAAACCTTGGTTGATTGATATCGACACCTCTCAGTCCGAGAGGCTAATGTGTTCGCTGGTACCGCACGAAGGTTTAGATCGTTGGGCGGATTTCCTTGAGGTTGAGGACCGTAGTAATCTCCAAGGGCTTGTCGCGATCAACGATGATTGGGTCCTCATTTTTCTCGCATTGCCCGAAATAGCCCTTCAAACTCTTTCAGTTGACGTTTCGTCGGTTTGGGCAGGTGACAGCGAATTGGAGGTCGAAATCTTGCCGGAGTTGGATTTTCACGTCGCAAAAGGTCGCAAAATTTTTGCGGTCCGATCTGCTCCTACAATTGCTCTTAGTTCAGCGAGGAAGCCGTGAGACTCGGCCGTCTCAACCATATCGGCGTCGCGACGCCTTCGATCGCGGACTCTATTCGCTACTACCGCGACACGATGGGCGCGGTGCGGATTACCGAGCCGTTCGACCTGCCCGAACAGGGCGTGAAGGTGTGCTTCGTCGATACGCCCGACAGCACGGGCGAAGTCGGCAAGGGCACGCAGATCGAGCTGATCGAGCCCTATGACGAGAGCAGCCCGATCAATAACTTCCTCGCCAAGAATCCCGCCGGTGGCCAGCACCATGTCTGCTATGAGGTGGAAGACATAGAGCAGGCGCGCGAATGGTTCGAGGGGAAGAGCAAGCGCATCCTCGGTCCCACGCGCATCGGCGCACACGGCACGCCGATCTTTTTCCTCCACCCCAAGGACATGATGGGCCAGCTGACCGAAATCATGGAGACGGCTCCAAAGGATCAAGGGAGCGGGCACTAAGCCCTCTCCCCATGTGGGGAGAGGGTTGGGAGAGGGGAGTTCGACGCGGTGAGGGCTGGACGCCCCTCTCCAAGCTTCGCTAGGCCGCTTTGCGACCAAGCTATGCTATCCTCCCCCCGCACGGGGAGAGGGATGAGGACTTACGGATGACCGACAAACCCACCCCCGCAGACTGGCAGGCCAAGGCCGACAAGGAAGTCAAAGGCCGCGACCTTACGTGGCACACGCCGGAGGGCTTCGACGTGAAGCCGCTCTATACGAGCGAGGACACGGCAGACATCGACCCCGGCCTGCCCGGTTTCGAACCCTTCACACGCGGCCCGTACGCCAGCATGTATACCGGGCGCGCGTGGACCATCCGCCAGTATGCGGGCTTCTCGACTGCCGAGGAATCGAACGCCTTCTACCGCCGCAACCTTGCGGCGGGGCAAAAGGGGCTGAGCGTCGCCTTCGACCTCGCCACGCACCGCGGCTACGATTCCGATCACCCGCGCGTGGTCGGCGATGTCGGCAAGGCAGGCGTCGCGATCGACACCGTGCGCGACATGGAAATCCTGTTCGACCAGATCCCGCTCGACGAGATGTCCGTCTCGATGACGATGAACGGCGCGGTGATCCCCGTGATGGCGTTCTATATCGTCGCGGCGGAGCGGTCGGGCGTTTCGCAGGACAAGCTCTCCGGGACCATCCAGAACGACATCCTCAAGGAGTTCATGGTCCGGAACACCTACATCTACCCGCCCGCGCCCAGCATGCGCATCATCGCCGACATCTTCGCCTACACGGCCGAGAACATGCCGCGCTTCAACAGCATCAGCGTCAGCGGCTACCACATGCAGGAGGCG